>CAMCVY010000023.1 GCA_945881995.1 Bifidobacterium breve
CGCTTCTCGCCGGTCGAGCCAAAGTCGACCGTTGCCTGCGCCCGATCACCTTCGCCTGATACTGCGACCACTGTGCCCAACCCAAAACTGTCGTGTGTGACCCGATCCCCTGGCGCCAAATCAAGAACGGGCTGCCCAGAACTGCGGCGAGCGGCCGGAGCAAACACTGATGGCGTTCGTGATGGCACTGCCTTCCAACGATCGGAGTGGGCAACCTCTGCTTCGCGTCGCCAGTCCAATAAATCGGTGGGAATTTCCTCAAGGAATCGGGATGCGAGGTTGTAATTGGGGGCGCCCCACGTCGAACGCGACACAGCACGCGAGAGATACAACCGTTGACGCGCACGCGTGAGCCCGACATAGGCCAGTCGACGTTCTTCTTGCAATTCGGCTGGATCATCTAGTGAACGTATGTGGGGGAAGACGCCGTCTTCCATCGCGGTGAGGAACACCACCGGAAATTCCAGACCTTTGGCCGTGTGCAGGGTCATCAACGTGACTACACCACCACCATCATCACCATTAGGGATTGAATCCGCGTCCGCTACCAGTGAGACTCGCTCCAAAAACTCAAACAGGGTGGCTGGCTCGTCATTGTTAGCCGCGGTTTCCTCAAACTCACGAGCCACAGCTTCGAGTTCGGCCAAGTTTTCGATGCGGGTCTCGTCCTGCGGATCCAACGAGGTCCGCAGTTCCGACAAGTAGCCGGTTTGGTCCAACACTGCTTCGAGAATTTCCGCCGGAGGGGTCTGACTTTCGACAAGAATCTGCAAAACATCGAGAAGTTCGACGAAAGCTTGCATTTGAGTCCGGGAACGCGTGGCAAGGCCAGGTGCTTCGTGGCAACGACGTAGCGCTTCCCAGAAGGTAACGCGCTCGCGGCGCGACAAGGTCTCCACCGCCTCTTGGGCCTTGTCACCGATGCCGCGTTTGGGCACGTTCAGGATGCGGCGTAACGAAACTTCGTCTTGCGGGTTGGCCAAGATGCGCAAGTAGGCCAAGGCGTCACGAATTTCCTTGCGTTCGTAGAACCGCACACCACCCACGACGCGATAAGGCATGTCCGATCGAATGAAGACTTCTTCAAACACACGTGATGCAGCATTGGTGCGATAGAAAATCGCCACATCACAGGGGCGGATTCCTTCATTGCGACCCAGTTCAACGATCTCCTCAGCCACGAAGCGAGCTTCGTCGTGTTCGTCATCGCCGACGTACCCCACGATCTGCGCTCCGGCGCCCGCGTTTGACCACAACGTCTTGGGCGGACGGTTCGGATTCTGCGAGATCACCGCATTGGCAGCACTCAGAATGTTTTGCGTTGAGCGGTAGTTCTGTTCCAACACAATCGTCGTTGCGTTGGGATAGTCCTGCTCAAATTGCAAGATGTTGCGAATCGTTGCGCCACGAAATGCATAGATGGACTGATCCGAGTCCCCCACAACGCATAGTTCGGCTTGCGGAATCGGGCCAACCGCGGGACCGACAAGTTCATGCACCAAGACATATTGCGCATGGTTGGTGTCTTGGTACTCGTCCACCAAAATGTGACCGAATCTACGTCGATAAGACTGAAGAACCTCGGGGAAAGCTTGCAGCAGGTTGACGGTCAGCATGATCAGGTCGTCAAAGTCCATTGCATTGGCTGAACGCAGTCGTCGTTGATACAGGGCGTAAGCCTGCGCCACGGTTTGCTCTTGGTGGCTCGTGGATTGCGCTGCGACGGCTTCGTAGTCAATGAGTTCATTTTTGAAATTACTGACTTGGTTCGAAAACGATCGGGGCGGATAACGCTTGGGGTCAAGGTCAAGCTCTCGGCACACCATCGTCATCAAGCGTTGCGAATCCGCTGAGTCATAAATCGAGAAGGACTTGGTATAACCCAGGCGATAGGCCTCGGATCGCAAGATACGTACGCAAGCCGAGTGAAAAGTGCTCACCCACATCGATTTGGCTTGCGGGCCAATGAGCTCGGCCACGCGCTCTTTCATCTCGCCCGCGGCCTTATTGGTGAAGGTGATGGCTAGGAGCTCGCTAGGGCGCACACCTCGCGCGCGAATCAGGTGGGCGACCCGGTGCGTTAGTACGCGCGTTTTGCCCGAGCCGGCTCCCGCCACGATTAAGAGCGGGGTCCCCGCATGAACCACTGCTGCACGCTGCGGATCGTTAAGTCCAGTCAGGAGATCTGATTCAGCCTCATCGGCTGGGTCAGGAAAGAGAGTGGACATGCCCCAATCTTACGAGAACAACCGACAGGGCTGATCAGCGAACGGTTACTTGCACCACGGCTGACTTCGCCGAACGCAGATCACAAAACCCGAGGGAACAACTATCACTTGGTTTATACGCGCGGAATTGGCGCAGACCACGGCTCTTGATCATGACCGGAAACTTGTAAGCGCCAGTGACCTGGACAGTGGCCACACCCAAAGTCTTCCACTTGCTGCCACTGAGAATCTGGATGCTGACCTTGGAGCCAGCTACAGCGGGAGCCACTTTGCCCGTCAATGTGATGCGTGCACCGCTACGAATGACAGCCTTGGAGGATGCCACGGTGACGGCATAAGTCGCAGCTGAACGGATCACGAGTGGTTTAGTGGCAAAAGACCGCATGGAGCAACCCAGCGCGGAGCAACTACCGGCACCTTTGTACACCCGATATGAATGTGCGCCATAGGTAGTGACCGGCACGACCACACTGAATTGCCCATTGGATGCCAGGGGCGCGCTTCTTACGGTCACCCACTTGTCCACGACAAGTTTCTGAAGCGCCACAGACTTGCCAACGGCTAGAGCCAGAGGTACAACACGTCCCCTGATGGTGGGTTGAACTGGCATCACGACATTTGGCACTGATAGAACAGATGTGACGGCGTATTGAGTTGCCACCGGCGTCCACCAGCCAACAACATCGGCGCGATAGTTGCTGCTCCCGGACAATCCAACCAGCGAAACCTTGCCATTGGATCCCACCGGCGCTACAACATATTGAGCCACCGGTCCGGCTGTTGGAATGCTGATTTGGTAGCCATTACTGGCAAGCGCACTATTCGATTTAAAGCGGGCTGATGTTCCACTGGCGGGGTCCATAGCCAGGATTTGCAAGGCAACAGCTTTCACATTCGCGGGAATTCCCCACTTGCTAGCCAACGCGAAGTTGACGCTGCGACCAGCAGTGACGACACCCGAAGCACCCACACCCGACTTGGTGTCCAATACTCGCTTCGCCTTGGCACCGGTGTGCCCGAGCCCCGTTAGGCCGTACCAACCGTTGATGTCAATGGTGACCTGGACCGAAGATTTCGCGTTGACGTTCCTCATCACGAACGAACCGTCCCTGCGTGACTGGACGATCAATGAATTCGCGACTCGAGACTTGGCCCGATACGACACGGCGTCAATCGTAGATTCGGTGGCTCCTACTGGATACACACGCAGACTTCCAGCACTGGTGGCGCCCGCAGTTGCCACAGTCAACGTGAAGGCACCCGCTCCATCGGCTGGGATTCCATAGCGATCGCCCAGCTTGATGGTCTTCGATGAATTCGCAGCAATCGTGGCTTTCGTGACAGCGCGGATTGGTTCAGTGGGATTGAACAACATTCCGCCGTATTGCTGGTAGTACCCCAAGACATCAGCGCTGATCCATTGCGCACCCAAACTTGTGGCGAGTGAAATCTTTCCATCCAGACCCAAAGGCACAACCAGAGTCGAACGCGTTGAGCCACCAGCTGCGACCTTCATAGCAACCGATGGAGTTCGCGTGCCGCCACTTGGCCACAGGTACACCGACGACGGGGCATTGGTTTTGGTGCGAACCGAGAGAGCTACGGCACTGGCACCGGTGGCAGGAACCCCACTGCGACCAGCGACTTGGACTTCCATTTGCTGTCCCGCACTGGTGTTACTGGTGAACTCCAGCCGACACTTCTTCGCGCTGGCGACGCCGAGCCCCCGCAGCGAATCAAGGACGCGCACTGGCGTCAAGGGAACAAACTGTTGGCCCGTCTGCACGGCGGTGGCAGCACCTGCGCTGTCAATGGCCCCGCATGGTGCGCCCGAATCCAAAACTTGACCGGTATAGAACGAGGTCGCCGCCATGGCGCCATCCCACGTGAACGACATGTGCACGTGGTCGCGGTGACACTCGGTGTCATTGGCTGTTGCCGGCCGTGTTGAACAACTCTTGTATTCGGTCCACCCTCGGCCTGGATCGTAGGCTCGCCAAATCTTGTTATTCCAGATGATGTACATCACGCCGATACGGCGGGCCATCGCAATCTTGTTACCAAATTCATCGGTCTTTTGCAGCCAAGCGATAAAACTGGCGGCCGTCGCCTTTTGGTCCACCTTGCGGGCACTGATCATCCAGTCGAGAGCTCGGCCCTCGTGGTGCTCGCTGAGGCCGGAACACCCGTAGCGTGGGATGTAGATCACTCGCGGCCCATACGTCTTGTTCAACAGGTCTTTGACGGCCACAACACCCGGGCGTGGGATCGGGTCACAAATCTTCTGTGCGAAGTAATTAGTCTGTGGCTCGATCGGCTTGGTGAACGCGCGCGTAACTGGACTCGGTGGGGCGGCCTGTGTGACTAGTGGTTGAGCCACAAGGAAGCTGACACCGAGCCCGAGAAGGACCAGCCATCTGGTCGCGCGCATAGGGGGCATAGTGATCTATCGGCAGTAGGGGGAAGATTTCTTTATGCAACACCTACGATAGAGCGATATTCAGCCATTTGGCCGTATCCCAGCAGGCGCGCCCTGCGGAAATGGGTCCTTTGTGATCACTGACGTCTCCAAGGCCCTGGTAGTTACCGCCCATCCCGATGATGTCGATTTCGGTGCCGCGGGGACCATCGCCTCGTGGGTCGCCGCTGGCATTGATGTGACGTACTGCATTTGTACCGATGGTGGAGCTGGCGGGGTTGACCGAGATGTTCCTCGATCCGAAATCCCCGGCATCCGAAGGACCGAGCAAATCGCGGCGGCCAAGGCGTGCGGTGTCACCGATGTGCGCTTCTTGGGCTACCTCGATGGCGAGCTCGTTGTTTCACATGACTTGCGTCGTGACATTGTACGAGTGATACGTCAGGTGCAACCCGATCGAATGTTGATTCAGTCTCCTGAACGCAACTGGGGACGCATTGGGGCATCACACCCCGATCACTTGGCTGCCGGTGAAGCAGCGATCCAGGCAATCTATCCCGACGCACGCAATCCCTTTGCGCATCCCACCTTGCTCAACGACGAAGGCCTGGATGCGTGGACAGTTCGCGAAGTGTGGCTCATGGCTGACGCCAACCCCAACCACTGGGTGGATGTCACCGCACACCTTGACACCAAGTTCACCGCGCTTGACGCCCACGCATCGCAGACTGCACACATGGATGACATGCGAGGAATGATTACACAGTGGATGAAGCTTGGTGCCGAAACTGCTCGTGCCAACGGCATCGACTTACCGGCTGATGCAGCGGTTGAGGCTTTCCGCGTTGTTTCAACGGGATAGCAACGTCTAAGACTGGTAAGTCTCGACTTACCAAATCACGGCGATAGCGATGTTGACTACCGTTAAGCCACCAATAAGGCCCCAGACCGGAAGTGCGACCGTGGCCTTCTTGCGATTAATGATCACTAACACGGCAATCACTGCGGTAATGGCGAGCTTGACAGCCACCTTGGTCTGGTTGACATCAAGTTCCTGACTTTCGCGCAGGCCCACCAACAAGATTCCTGTCACCAGCTGAACCAGAACACCATGGAACATGGCGTTGTTGATGACTTTTTCTCGCGCCGTCATCTGGACGAAGAAGCCACCAAACAAGCTGGCCAATCCGATGAAGTGAACGACGAGCACGATTTCGCGAAGAATGTCCATGGGTCAATGTTAACCAAACCGACACACGGAACAGGACGTGGCGCGCCAATTACTCCTTCAGCGCCAAACTCCACAGTTCAGCCACCTCGGCGGACGTGGGCTTCCATTCGTAAGCGGCAAGATTGGTCTGAACCTGCGCAACGGATGTCGCTCCCGCGATGACCGAACTCACTGGGCGGGTCATGGCCAAGACTCCGATAGCCAACTCGAGCAAGGTGCGACCATTTTCGCTCCCCCACGCGCTCAACGCTTCGATGACATCGAGTTGTTCAGCCGTCACGGAAGCTTGTCGATCCTGGAGGCGACCATCCGTGGGCCAGGGTTGGTCGCGACGAACCTTTCCGGTCAACAATCCGCTAGCTAACGGGAAGAAGGGCAAGACGCCCAAGCCGTATTCGATGGCGGTCGGAAGCAGTGCGTCCAAAGCTTCGGCCTTGAGTAACGAAAAATTATTTTGCGCGCTGATAAAGGGTGTGACATCAAGGTCCTTGCTCGCCTCACCAGCAGAACGGATCTGCTCAGCTGAGAATTGTGAGTTGCCGATGTAGCGAACTTTGCCTTCAACCACCAATTCGTGGAGAGCCAGGAGCGTTTCCTCAATCGGCGTGGAGGTATCAGGTGAATGCATTTGATAGAGGTCGATGTAGTCAGTGCCGAGGCGCCGAAGTGATTGTTCGACCGCAAAGCGGATGTAGGTTCGCCCTCCGTACGCCCCAAGGGCGGGGTCGTAACCCATGGACATCGAGTCATGACCAAATTTCGTAGCGATAACTACATCAGCGCGACGCTTACCCAAGGCTCGGCCAAGAAATTCTTCGGACTTTCCACTGTCACCGTACACATCAGCGGTGTCAAAGAAGGTGATACCACCAGCAAACGCGGTTTCCACCACCTCACGCGTTTTCTCTTCATCAATGCGCCAGCCAAAGTTATTGCAACCCAAACCCAAACCGGAGATGAAGCACTGTGATTGCCCAAGATTGCGAGTTCTCACGACGAAATCCTCACCATGGGATGACATCGCCGTTGTAACGACGAAATGTTCCCGAGTCGGCCATCGTGAACCCACTGATCAAGGACCGCAAGCCGGCCACACTCTCATCAACATCCACATCGCCGCCACCCAAGCCCATGCGCGTACGCACATACCCGGGACACATGATCGCTACAACGACGTCGCGTTCCTGCAAGGTGCGAGCAACGATCGTCATCGCCTTATTGAGGGCAGCTTTGCTAGTCGTATAGGCCATGGCGGTTCGATCACTTCCGCCGATGGAGCCAGCACCACTGGACAACGTGACGATCATCTTTTTGTCACTGGCGACGACGTTGTCTACCAGTGCCTCAGTCACGTTGATGGTTCCCAACGTGTTCACTCGCAAGACATCGCTCCACACATCTAGGTCAACCGTGCCGAATCGCTGCTTTTGGATGTTTTCTACGAAGGGCAGCGGGCCAAATGTCCCCGCATTGTTGATCAACAGGTCAATGGGCTGACCACTCAAGCGTTCGGCCAAGGCTCGCACGCTTTCCGCGTCGCCGATTTCGAGTTGTTCGATCCGCAGGTTGGGGTAAGCCTCAACCACGATCGCTAGCTCATCGGAAATATCCATGCTGCGAACAGTGGCGATGACATTCCATCCATCAGCCAAATATTGACGGGCCAACTCAAGCCCAATACCGCGATTGGCGCCCGTCACACACATGACCGGATTACCACTCATGACTACTCCCATTCAATGGTGCCCGGTGGCTTACTAGTGATGTCTAACGTCACGCGATTAACGTCGCGCACTTCATTGGTGATTCGCGTGGAGATGCGCGCCAGCACGTCATAAGGCAATCGCGACCAGTCCGCAGTCATGGCATCTTCACTCGAAACGGGACGCAAGACGATCGGGTGGCCGTAGGTGCGACCATCGCCCTGCACTCCGACGCTGCGAACGTCAGCCAACAACACCACAGGGCACTGCCAAATATCGCGATCTAAGTCAGCGGCGGTCAATTCCTCACGAGCAATCGCATCAGCTTCACGCAAGATCGCCAAACGCTCTTCGGTGATAGACCCAATAATGCGAATCGCTAGGCCCGGTCCGGGGAACGGGTGACGCCAAACAATTTCCGGTGGAAGCCCTAACTCAAGCCCAACGGCGCGGACCTCATCCTTGAACAAGGTGCGCAACGGCTCAACCAAGGAGAACTGCAAGTCATCAGGCAGGCCACCGACGTTGTGGTGACTCTTAATGTTGGCCGTTCCGCTACCGCCACCAGATTCAACGACATCTGGGTACAACGTGCCTTGAACGAGGAATTCAACTTCCTCGCCCTGCTCGCCCGCCTCGGCAACGACTTCGCGAGCGGCTTGCTCAAAGACGCGGATGAACTCGCGACCAATAATCTTGCGCTTGGTTTCCGGGTCGCTCACATCCGCGAGGGCTTCGAGGAATCGATCCCGAGCATCAACAACTTTGAGTTTGATACCCGTTGCCGCCACATAGTCACGCTCGACTTGTTCGGCTTCACCCTTGCGCAACAAACCATGGTCAACAAATACGCATGTGAGTTGATCCCCCACCGCTTTGTGCACGATGGCAGCGGCAACGGCTGAATCCACGCCACCACTGAGGCCACAGATAACCGCCTTCAACCCCACTTGTTGCTTGATCAGCGCAACCTGGTCATCAATGACGTTGCTCATGGTCCAGTTCGGGGAAATTGCGGCAATGTTATAGAGGAAGTGCTCCAGGATCGTTTGACCCTGTTCGCTGTGCATGACTTCGGGGTGGAATTGCACTCCAGCCAAACGACGATCAAGGTTTTCAAAGGCGGCGACCGGGGCGCCCTGGGTCGTAGCGGTGACGACGAATCCGTCGGGAGCGGTATGCACCGCATCGCCATGTGACATCCACACATTCAGCGAGGAACTCAGCGAGTCAAAGAGGGCGGACTGTGGCTCGGTAACCTTCAGTGCCGTACCGCCGAACTCACTTAGGCCGGTTTGTGCCACGGTGCCACCCAAAGCCGCAGCCATGGTTTGGAAGCCGTAACAAATACCAAATATAGGAATACCTGCCGCAAAGACCTCCGCATCAATGGACGGTGCGCCTTCGGCATACACGCTGGCTGGGCCGCCCGACAAAATCACAGCAGCCGGCTTCATCGCGGTTAACTCAGCAGCCGAGACGGTGTGGGGAACGATCCGGGAAAAGACCTTCGCCTCGCGGACTCGACGCGCAATCAGCTGCGCGTACTGCGCTCCAAAGTCAACAACAACGACGGTGGGCTGGTCTGACGAAGTCACGACACCGATCCTAGAGTTTGGCCAAATCCAACGAGCACATACGTCTGAGAAAAATCAGTTGCCTTGGTAGTTCGGGGCTTCCACTGTCATTTGGACATCGTGTGGGTGACTCTCACGAAGCCCAGCGGCGGTAATGCGAACAAAACGTCCTCGGTCTTGCAACTCAGGGATGGTTGACGTTCCGGCATAGCCCATTGATGCACGCAAGCCGCCCACCAACTGGTGAGCAACAGCAGCCAGCGGTCCGCGATAAGGGACTTGACCTTCAACTCCTTCGGGAACGAGCTTGTCTTCACTCAACACATCGTCTTGGAAGTAACGGTCCTTGCTGTACGAGCGTCGGGTACCGCGCGACTGCATGGCTCCCAGCGAGCCCATGCCGCGGTAGGACTTGAACTGCTTGCCGTTAATAAAGATCAAGTCGCCAGGGGTTTCATCGCAACCGGCGAGCAGGCTGCCCAACATCACAGTGTCAGCGCCAGCGACCAATGCCTTCGCAATGTCGCCGCTGTATTGCAGGCCGCCATCACCGATAACCGGAACACCAGCGGCACGAGCAGCCAAGGATGCTTCATAAATAGCGGTGACCTGTGGAACGCCCACTCCAGCCACCACACGGGTGGTGCAGATTGAGCCAGGTCCCACGCCAACCTTGATGCCATCGGCACCAGCGTCAATCAGGGCTTGGGCCCCTGCTCGAGTAGCAATGTTTCCACCGACAACGTCTACGGTTGTGTCGCGCTTGAGGCGAGCGACCATCTCCAGCACGTCTTTGTTGTGGCCGTGGGCGGTGTCAACCACGATGAAGTCAACGGCTGCATCAATCAAAGTGCGGGCTCGCTTATAGGCATCTTCGCCCACACCAACAGCGGCACCAACGACCAGGCGTCCGGCTGAATCCTTCGTCGCCAAGGGGTACTTGTCGGACTTTTCAAAGTCCTTGACCGTAATCAAGCCGCGCAACCGACCTGCATCATCAACGAGCGGAAGCTTTTCGATCTTGTTCAGCGCGAGCAGACCCATCGCATCATCGCCAGAGATTCCCACTGGACCAGTGATCAACGGCATCGGCGTCATGACATCGCGCACACTGCGAGACATATCGGTTTCAAAACGTATGTCGCGGTTCGTCACGATGCCCAGGAGCAATCCTGATTCATCAATTACCGGTACACCGCTGATGCGGTAGCGGCCGCACAATTCGTCAACATCAGCCAAGGTGTCATTCGGGCCACAGGTGACCGGATTGGTCACCATGCCGGCTTCGGAACGCTTGACCAAGTCCACTTGGGCCGTTTGATCGTCAATGGAGAGGTTGCGGTGCAGAACGCCAACGCCGCCTTGGCGCGCCATGGCGATCGCCAAACGCGCTTCCGTCACGGTGTCCATGGCCGAAGAAACCAACGGGATCTTGACCGAAATATTGCGGGTCAGGCGTGAAGTGGTGTCCACTTCGCTGGGAACAACATCGGATGCACCAGGCAGCAACAAGACGTCGTCATAGGTTAAACCAAGGAATGCAAACTTTTCAGGCAGGCCATCCGACGCAGTTACTGGGTTCACGTCGCACCATCCTCGTCGGGGATTCAATGCTTAATGCTACCTGCTAGCTGACGTAGCCCCACCGGTAGCCCAAGGCAGCAGCCTGTGCGCGATCAGCTGCACCGATTTTGCGGAACAGTCGTCGAGCATGCGTCTTGACCGTGTCTTCAGACAAGAACAACTCCTTGCCTATCTCGCCATTGCTGCGACCACGGCTCATGCCCTCGAGAACTTGAAGCTCACGTTCGGTTAAAGCAGGTGGTTCGCCGGCGAGAAGCTCGCGGGGGCGACGCTGAGCCGAACCCCAAGCAGCCGATTCCAGGGCAAAGGAAACCGTGCTGGTGATTTCCTCGCGGGTGGCGTCCTTAGTAAGAAATCCTCGAGCTCCGGTGGCAATCGCGCGCGCGACCGCATCACGATCTTGCGCAACAGTGACCATCACGATGACCGCTTCCGGATGCCGCATGACCAAGCGACGGGCAGCTTCAATGCCGCCAATGCCAGGCATCCGCACATCCATCAACACCAAGTTGGGTTGCTCGACAGGCCAGCGGTCCAAGACTTCTTCACCACTCACCGCAACATCTACGCGCTGGACGCCAGGAACCAAAGCAACGTTTCGACGCAATGTTTCACGCGACATGGCAGCGTCATCACACACGAGAACCGTGGCCATGACCAACCTGCCCTTCCGCATAGATTGAGGTGAAGAGGTGCTCACCAACTATCGGCAGGTTCAGCAGGATTCTTGAATACGGGCCAAGCGGCCCAAGCGGCCAATTCGAGGGCGCGAAAGGCCGGTCAGGCTAAATTAATCCCCGAGCCGCATTAGACAGGCGGGTCACAGCCTCGGTGAGGTCGTGGGTTAAGACCGCGCCATCGGGCAGAGTGCCCGGCCAGCCAGGCCCACCCAGGACCACAGCCGGCGCTGACTTCATCTTGCGCAGCGCATGAACGTCCAGATAGTCGCCGGTAATCCGGTCGTGCGCCCACACCATGACCGCAGGCGAACCCGAGCGGGCAACGGCCGACATCAAGGCATCCATCGGAACGCGAGCGCCCAGCATTCTCGTGGCCACACCGCGCTCAGCCAAACCGGCTGCGACTGCGTGGAGCGGAAGGGTGTGAAGATCATCGGGAGCTGAAGCCAAAATGACCGGTCGTGAACCAAAAGGTTCGACCAAACTCTCGGCAATTTCACGAAGGGCACCAACCACTCCTTCGGACAAGATGTGCTCCAGTTCAATGCCTTGACCTGTGGATTGAAAACGTTCACCCACGCCAACCAAAACAGGGGAGATAACGTTGTCCCACGTCCACACTGTTCCGCGCGTGTTTAAGGACTCTTTCAAGATGCGTCGGACCGCTGGAGAATCAAGGGCTAGTGCGGCGCGCGAGAGTCCGCGTGCTTGCGTTGCGCCACCATGAATGGGAACGACCTGTCCGCCACCGGCGCGACCACGCTCGGTGGGAGCTGCCACACCACGATCAGGCTCAGCGCTTTCGCGGGCCAATCCAGCATCGGCTTCCAGCGCCGCTCGGGCAGCATCAGCAGGCGAGCAACCGTCAAAGACCAGGGCTCGCATAATTTCCAGGCGCATGAGGTCTTCAACGCTGTAGCGGCGGTGCGCTCCCGCGCTGTGCCCGCTGGGGCCGATGCCATAGCGGCGGTCCCAGGTGCGAAGCGTGGCCGGCGCCACGCCCAAGCGACGCGCCACAGCCGCCACGGTTAGACCCACTTCTGGGGTGACCGGAATCTCAAACGGGGCTGAAGAGTCATCCACATCGCCTAGTTTGTGGGGTTGTGGCTCAATCTGCCACCCAGGAGCCCCCGTTTCGCAAAATTAGTCAAAACTTTTTCGTCTGAACAACTTGACCAACTGTTGAAACGATATTATGTTTATCTCAAGCGCTACACCGTAGGCACGAACAACCGTCCTTTGGAGGAATGCAATGGCAGATATCTCTCGTCTACCCGGCCCGAACGCGGACCTGTGGGATTGGCAACTCGAAGGTGCCTGCCGTGATGTTGACACCGAGGCGTTCTTTCACCCCGAGGGCGAGCGCGGGTCGGCTCGCTCCCGTCGCGAACTTGCCGCCAAGGCCATCTGCGCCACCTGCCCCGTCATTGCAGCATGCGCCTCGCATGCACTCGCGGTTCGCGAACCGTACGGCGTCTGGGGCGGCATGAGCGAAGACGATCGGTTGGCGATCATCGAAGCTGGCAAGGCGCTTCGACCCGGAGCCACTCCAGCATTTGCTTCTTAGTCATTTGCCTCACAGAACCAACCCCCTCAGAAAAACAAACAAAGCCCGCTACGAAAGTAGCGGGCTTTGTTATGTGAGTGCTTAGTGTGCGTGACCACCGGGGCCATGGCTGTGACCATGTCCACTGTGAGTGTCATCTTCTTCTACAGCCGGCTTGTCGACCACAAGTGCTTCCGTGGTGAGCAACAACCCAGCAATCGAGCCAGCGTTTTGCAACGCCGAGCGCGTGACCTTGACAGGGTCGATCACACCTTGAGCCATGAGGTCGCCGTACTCGCCAGTGGCAGCGTTGAAGCCTTGGCCACCTGAGCGAACCTGGGCCACGATGACGTGACCTTGCTCGCCAGCGTTTTCAGCGATCCAGCGCAGGGGGGCATCCAGCGAACGCTTAACGATCTGGGCACCGACGAGTTCATCGCCGGTCAGATCCAGGTCGTCAACCGCGGCCGCAGCCAAGACCAGGGCGGTTCCGCCACCAGGAACGATGCCTTCTTCAATCGCGGCACGGGTGGCCGAGATGGCATCTTCGAGGCGGTGCTTGCGCTCCTTGAGCTCAACTTCCGTGGCTGCGCCGACCTTGATAACGACAACGCCACCAGCCAACTTGGCCAAACGCTCTTGCAATTTCTCGCGATCCCAGTCACTGTCGGTGCGCTCGATTTCGGCACGAATCTGGCCCACGCGGTCTTTAACTGCGCTGCTCTCGCCACCACCATCAACGATCGTGGTGTCATCCTTCGTCACGACGACGCGACGAGCCGTACCTAGAACTTCTAGGCCGACCTGATCAAGCTTGAGGCCAACTTCGGCTGACACGACTTCGGCGCCGGTCAAGATGGCGATGTCTTGCAACATGGCCTTACGACGGTCGCCAAATCCAGGAGCCTTAACTGCAACTGCGTT
>CAMCVY010000024.1 GCA_945881995.1 Bifidobacterium breve
CCTTCCGGGCGCACGTTGAATCCGATGATGATGGCATCGGAAGCAGCAGCAAGCATGACGTTGGTCTCGGTAATGGCACCTACACCGCGGTCGATGATGCGTAGCGAGACTTCATCGCCGACATCGAGGTTGAGCAAAGCATCTTCGAGGGCCTCGACCGAACCGGACACGTCACCCTTGAGGATGAGCTTGAGTTCCTGGGCCTCGCCCTGTTCCATCTGCTTGAGGAAGTCTTCAAGAGTGCGACGACCACGCGACTGAGCCAGTTGGGCATTGCGCTCACGGGCTTGACGGCGCTCGGCAATTTGACGAGCGATGCGGTCTTCTTCCACCACCAAGAACGAGTCGCCTGCTCCTGGAACCGAGGTCAGACCCAGCACCTGCACTGGTCGCGAAGGAGTGGCTTCTTGGACCAAAACGCCGTGCTCGTCCATCATGGCGCGCACGCGACCGAAAGCATCACCGGCAACAATTGAGTCTCCGGCACGAAGAGTTCCGCGCTGGACCAGCACCGTGGCGACAGGGCCGCGACCGCGGTCGAGATGGGCTTCAATAGCCACACCCTGAGCGTCCTGGTTCGGGTTAGCGCGCAGGTCGAGAGATGCATCAGCAGTCAACAGAACCGCTTCGAGCAATTCGTTGATACCCAACCCTTGCTTGGCCGAAACGTCGATGAACATCGTGGTGCCGCCGTATTCCTCTGCAACCAATCCATATTCGGTCAACTGGCCACGAACCTTGGCAGGGTCAGCGCCTTCTTTATCGATCTTGTTAACCGCAACCACGATCGGCACTTCAGCAGCCAACGCGTGGTTGAGCGCTTCAACGGTTTGCGGCTTCACACCGTCATCAGCTGCGACGACCAAGACCGCGATGTCGGTGACCTTGGCACCACGAGCACGCATGGCCGTGAAGGCTTCGTGACCAGGGGTGTCAATAAAGGTGATGGCCCGCTCACCGTGATGGATCTGATACGCACCAATGTGCTGGGTGATGCCACCGGCTTCGCCTTCAATGACGTCCGTGTTACGAATGGCATCGAGCAAGCGCGTCTTACCGTGGTCCACGTGACCCATGACGGTGACAACCGGCGGACGAGCGAACAAGTCGCCCTCATCGCCTTCGTCTTCACCAAATTCAAGGTCAAAGGACTCGAGCAATTCGCGGTCTTCGTCTTCAGGAGACACCACGACAACGTCAAAGTTGAGTTCAGCACCCAACAACATCAAGGTTTCGTCGTTAACCGACTGCGTTGCCGTGATGATTTCGCCCAAGTTGAACAAAATCTGCACCAACGACGCAGGGTTGCCATTGATCTTCTCGGCGAAGTCAGTCAGGGATGCACCACGGGTCATGCGAATCGTTTCGCCAGAACCACGAGGAGCAATCACGCCACCAATCGATGGAGCCTGCAGATCATCAAACTCTTGACGCCGCTGCTTCTTAGACTTGCGGCCCTTGGTGGGACGACCACCGGGACGACCGAATGCACCAGCAGTTGTGCCGCGCGCGTTTCCACCACGTGGTCCACTACGTCCGCCACCGCCACCGCCACCGCCGCCACCAGGACGACCGGCAAATCCGCCGCCGCCCGGAGCACCAGCTCCACCGCCAGCGCCCGGTCCGCCGCGACCAGCCGGAGCTCCGCCACGACCACCCGCAGGTGCGCCACGACCGGCGAAACCGCCACCGGGGGCTCCACCAGGAGCGCCGCTGGGACGAGAAGAAGGACGAGGAGGCATCGATGTGGGAGATGTGCCCGTGCGAGCAGCAGGTGGTCGCGGTGCTGGAGCATCTCGCGAAGTAAAGGGGTTGTTGCCAGGACGCGGACCAGCTGGTCGCGGACGTGGCGGCATGCTCGAGGGACGAGGTGCATCGCTAGGAGCAGAGGTCGACAACTCTGGGGGCAACGAAGTAATGCCCATGGCTGCAGCAGCGGCTGTGGCTACTGCGATTTCGTCGGCTGTGGGGCCGTCGGCTAGCTCAGCCGCTTTCTTGGCAGCAGCCTTTTTGGCCGGGGCCTTCTTCGCAGGGGCAGCTGGTGCAGCTTTCGCGCTCGCAGCTTCCGCCGGATAGGCTTCTTTAACTTTTTTGATAACGGGCGCTTCAATGGTTGAAGACGCTGAACGGACGAACTCGCCCATATCTTGAAGTTTGGCAACGAGAACCTTGCTCTCAATGCCTAACTCTTTGGCTAGTTCATAGACCCGGACCTTGGCCACTGCTCTCCTACTCCTTAGTCCGAGCCCGGTCAGGGGCACGAACCGTCGTTACGGGTACGTACTCATCGCTGCGTGTTCATCGATTGCTCATCGCTTCTCGACTCGTTTCCGATAAGGCAACAGGTGTTGCGCTCTTCCCTGACAACCCCTTAAGCAGGGGGTAGTGCTGTAACAAACTGTTCCACGGCCGTCATGTCAAACGGGCCAGGTCGTCGAAAAGCCCGGTTGAAACCGCGCCGTTGGATGGCCTGGTCCAGACAAGTGGGATGAATCCATCCCCCTCGGCCGGGGTTGTGGCCTGCGGGATCTGGGATCACCCGATCCATTGAATCGGTGGTTCCAGAGACCACGAGCCGCAACAACGTGTTGCGATCTGATCGTTCTCGACAGCCTAGGCAGGTGCGCACGGGCTGGGGACGGGAGCGTTCGGACACGCCTGACTCTAGCGTGCTGGGCTTGCGCCAGTGTCAGCGCGCGCCCAATTCCGCTGGGCAGAGCCCTATTTACTGCAGGGCGTCAGGCACTGCGCGCTTACTGCAGGGCGTCAGGCACTGCGCGGGCGCCAATGGACTGATCGGGTGCCATATCCGAGCGGATGTCAATGCGCCAGCCGGTCAGGCGGGCAGCCAGGCGCGCGTTTTGTCCCTCTTTGCCAATGGCAAGCGAGAGTTGGTAGTCCGGCACGATCACGCGAGCAGCTCGGGCTAGTTCGTCGATCACTTCGACGCTGGAGACCTTGGCCGGTGAGAGCGCATGCTTAACAAATTCGGCCGGGTCTTCGGACCAGTCGACGATGTCGATCTTCTCGCCATGCAACTCATGCATGATGTTGCGCACGCGCTGACCCAGTGGTCCGATGCACGAACCCTTGGCATTAATTCCTTCGCGCTTGGCGTGGACTGCAACCTTGGTGCGGTGCCCTGCTTCGCGGGCCATAGCGACCAACTCTACGGAGCCGTCTGCAATCTCAGGGATTTCCAACGCGAAGAGTTTGCGAACAAGTCCAGGGTGAGTGCGCGACAAGGTGATCTGTGGGCCGCGTTGTCCCTTGCGAACGCCAACAACGAAACACTTAATGCGCTCACCGTGGACATACTTCTCGCCGGGGACTTGTTCGGCTGGAGGCAGCAACCCTTCAAGGCCGCCGAGGTCGATCATCACATCGCGCGCGTCACGACCCTGTTGGATCACACCGGAGACCACATCGCCTTCGCGACCCGTCCATTCACCAAAGGATCGCTCGTCGTCAACATCGCGCAGGCGCTGCATGATGACCTGGCGGGCAGTGGCAGCAGCGATACGGCCAAATCCTTTAGGGGTGTCCTCAAATTCAGGGGCGAGTTCGCCTTCCTCGGTGCTTTCGCCGCGCACCCAGACCGAAACATGACCGGTCTTTTGATCAAGTTCCACACGGGCGTGCGCGTGCGCACCTTCGGTGTGGTGATACGCCGTCAGAAGTGCTGCCTGCAAAGCCGACACCACGACTTCAAAGGGGATTTCCTTTTCAGTAACCAGTGCGCGCAGCGCGCTCATGTCGATATCCATGTCACTGCCCTCCTTCGTTGTCGTCAAACTCATCGAGTTCGTCGCTGAGTTCGTCGTTGATGCGTGACCGGTTGAATTCAATTTGCACAACTGCTTTTTCCACATCAGCAAAGGCGATGTTCACGCTGGTGGCATCGTCGTCGTTCACCAACGTGGCTGATGTTTCGTTCGTTGAAGCCACTCGACCCGTGATGGACTCGCCATCGGTCAAGGTGACTTTGACGAGTCGGCTAGCCGCCCTGCGCCAGTGACGCTCGAGCGTCAGGGGTCGATCCACTCCAGGAGAGGTGACTTCCAAGACGTAGGGGGTCTCGCCCATGGCATCGGCATCATCGAGGGCACGAGACACCTCGCTGCTGATGCGCGCCACATCGTCCAGGTCAACGCCCAGATCACTGTCAATGACGATCTTGACCAGGCGACGCCGGCCCGCAGCCATCACGGAAAGCGCCTCGAGGTCATAGCCCTGGTCTTGGACCACGGGTTCGACAACGTCCCACACTCTGTCCTCGGATGCGGTCATCAAAGCTCTCCTGACAGGGGGTCCAGTTGTGGTCAAACAGTTGTAAATCTGTGGTGCTCTCGTGCGCAATACAGTCAGAGCGTACGCCCTGCCACTAACCTGACGATACTGCCTAACTCCCCCACCTGCACATGCGAGAGGACTACCCATGCGCCCCATCTCACGCCGAGGCGTGCTTTCGGGGCTGGGCTTGGGTGTGGCCTTGGGTGTCAGCGGACTCTCGCTGAGCGCTTGCACCAGTAACGACAGCGCCCTCGATCCCCGCGTCGACGAAGCGGGAGTTAATCAGGTTTTTGTCGCCGAAGCAGCATTACTTGCCGGGGCACAATCCTTGAGCAACGCGCGCGAAGCGGTGGCGATTCATCAAGCCCACCTCGATGCACTCCTTGCAGCCGGCGCGACGACGGAAGTTGTTGCACCCGCCCCCATCACGTCATTGACCAAGCTTGCCAACGCCCAACGCAAACAAGCGGCACTGTGTGCCCGGGTCGCCGTCACCGCTTCACCGCGCATTGCGCGACTACTGGCCTCCATCGCGGCATCCAATGCCTCGTTGGCCAGCCTTGAGGTGGCTTCATGAGCGTCATTGATCGCCTGCAGCTCGCCCTTGCGGGTGAACACGCTGCGATTTACGGCTACGGCGTAGTCGGAGGGCGGCTCACCTCAAAATCGGGGCGGGCATTGACCAACCTGAACGCTCATCGCAGTGCCCGCGATCAACTCTCGCGATTGATTGTCAGCAAAGGTGCCGAGCCGGTACCGGCTGATCCGTTCTATGCCGTTGATATTTCGGCCGGAACGCAAAAACAACTGGTCACCACGGCCATTGCCATCGAAGATCGTCTCAGCGTGCTCTACGCAGAATTGATGCTTGAAAACGATGCGTCGGCTCGCGGCATTGCTGTAGAGCAACTCCAAGGGTGTGCAGTACGGGCCACCCAGTGGCGGGGCCGAGCACAAGCATTTCCCGGCTTAAGCCAAGTCGCGCCGACTAACTAGCCACGCACCTGGGCCACGATCGCGGCCAGCGCTTCAGCAGTTGCTACTTCACGACTGTGACCTGAAGCGCGATCGCGAATTTCGAGTACGCCATTGGCCAGACCCTTACCGATCACGATGATCGTGGGGATTCCGATGAGTTCAGCATCCTTAAACTTCACGCCCGGTGACACCCGGCGTCGATCGTCATAAAGGACTTCAATGCCTTGTTCTTCCAAGTCACTCACCAAGTCATCGGCGAAGGCATAGAGCTCGTCCTCCTTGCCCGCGGCCACCACATGAACATCGGCCGGAGAAATACTGCGTGGCCAACTCAAGCCGATTTCGTCATAGGTTTGCTCGGCAACAGCTGCCACCGCGCGCGATACGCCGATGCCATACGAACCCATGGTCACGACCTGCTGTTTGCCATTTTCTTTCAACACCTTTAGCTCCAAGGCTTCCGCATACTTGGTGCCTAGTTGGAAGATGTGGCCGATTTCAATTCCACGCGCACTAACTAATTCCCCATGACCGTCGGGGGCTAGGTCGCCATCGCGAACCGCCACTGCCTCAACAGTGCCGTCGGGCGTGAAGTCGCGTCCCACAACAAGGTCATACACGTGCTGACCCGTTGAGTTCGCACCACTGATCCACGCCGAACCAGTGCTCACTCGCGGATCAACTAAGTAACGGATGCCACTAGCGCTTTCTTCACCCAACACCTGCGGGCCGATGTAACCGCGTACCAAGGCAGGGTGCTTGGCAAAATCCTCTTCTCCGAGTGGTTCAACAGCGGCGGGGAAGACTGCCGCCTCTAGACGACGCAGGTCCACTTCACGATCGCCGGGCACGCCAACCACCAAAACGTCGGTGGAGTCATCGAGGTAGGTGAGCTTGAGGACCACGTTCTTTAACGTGTCAGCCGCACTCCACTCACGACCATCAGCTCGCGGGAAGTCACGGTTAGACAGTGCGACCAAGTCGTCAATGGTTTCGCAGTTGGGGGTGGCCTCTACGTGGGCAGCCGGGACGCCATCAAAGCTGACTGGAGCCGGAGCCGGAGTAACCACAGCTTCCACGTTCGCCGCATACAGCCCATCAGTACTGCGGACAAAGGTGTCTTCGCCCGACACACAAGGCGCGAGGAACTCTTCGCTTTGACTTCCACCCATGGCACCGGCCATAGCCGAAACGATTACGTACTCCAAGCCGAGGCGATCGAAGATGCGGATGTAGGCCTGACGGTGTTGTTCGTAGGACTCTTGCAAACCGGCATCGTCGAGGTCAAAGGAATACGAGTCCTTCATCACGAATTCGCGGCCACGCAAGATTCCAGCGCGGGGGCGGGCTTCGTCGCGGTACTTGGTTTGAATTTGATACAAGCTCAAGGGCAAGTCTTTGTAGCTGGAGTACTCGCTCTTGACCAAGAGCGTGAACATCTCTTCGTGCGTTGGGCCGAGCAACATGTCTGAGCCCTTGCGGTCCTGCAAGCGAAATAGAGTCTGACCGTATTCAGTCCAGCGCGCGGTGGCCTCATAGGGTTCACGGGGCAACAGGGCTGGGAAGTGCACTTCTTGGGCACCAAAGGCATCCATTTCGTCACGCACGATCTGCTCGACCTTGCGAAACACCCGCCACCCCAAGGGCAACCAGGTGAAGATTCCAGGGGCTACTCGGCGCACATATCCGGCACGCACCAACAGGGTATGACTAGGGACTTCAGCATCGGCGGGATCTTCACGCAAGGTACGCAAGAACAGCGTGGACATACGCAAGATCACGGGTTTTTCCTCCGAGGCTGGGGCTAGGGACTCAAGCGTATCGGTCTTGCCGTGAGGAACGGCTAGAACAGGATGGAAGCGAACGTGTCTGTCTGGGTGAAGCCGGCACGAAGGTAGGCCCGGCGGGCTGATGTGTTGTAGTCATTGACATAGAGCGAGACGGCAGGAGCAATGTGGGTTTGCGCGTAGTTGGCAACCGCAGCCATGCCGGGGGCAGCCATGCCCAGCCCGCGCATCTGCGGATCGATCCACACACCTTGAACCTGACAGGCCTGGGCTGACACCGCTCCGATTTCGGCCTTAAAGACCACACGACCGTCTTCAATGCGAGCCAAGGCACGACCTGACCGAATGACATCGGCGATCCGCGCGCGATACACATTCATGCTTTCGCCGTGAATGGGTGAAATCCCCACTTCTTCGGTGAACATGTCAATGCAGGCTGGCATCAAAATATCGAGCTCGTCTTCGCGTACCAAGCGAACCAAAGGATCGGGCTCAACGGACGGCGCCTTCGTCAACGCCATCACCGGTTGGTTGGTGCGTTCGTCACGGGCTGGACCCCATGACGGTGCCAGTAAGCGCCACAACTCAGCCACTTCATCGGCCGGCCCCACAATCGAGGAACAGCGCCGACCAAACTTGCGTGATCGGTCGGCGAAAGCAAACAGTGCAGCCTCGGTTGCTTCTACCGGAACGAGGTTGGCGCCGTTGTACATGGCTGAAACCAAGCGCTCGCCCTCAAACCATCCCCACACTTGGCCACCCATTCGCCAACTTTGCATAGCGGAGGCATGGACGCGGTGAGCAACAAAGCAATGCCGAACCGGATCGCGGTCCAAGAGTTGTTGCAGGTGTGGTAAATCCGTCGGTGTGAGCTCGCGTAACGAAGACGTCGCCAGGGCGTGCTCATCAGTTGTCATTTCACGCGCCCATCACTGGTCATTAGCGAATTTCGATGACCGGGCCAATGCCCTCGGCTTCAGGATCGATTCCCATTTCCTCAGCCATGCGGAGTGCTTCTTCGATCAAGGTCTCAACAATTTCCGATTCGGGAACGGTCTTGATGACTTCACCGCGAACAAAAATCTGACCCTTGCCGTTACCCGAGGCGACACCAAGGTCAGCCTCGCGTGCTTCACCGGGACCATTGACCACGCAGCCCATCACGGCAACGCGCAGCGGAACGGTGAGGCCTTCTAAACCAGCGGTGACTTGTTCAGCCAACGTGTACACATCAACTTGCGCGCGACCACAGGACGGGCACGACACAATTTCTAGTCCGCGCTGGCGCAAACCGAGGGATTCAAGAATCTGGTTACCGACCTTGATCTCCTCTACCGGCGGAGCCGACAGTGAGACTCGAATGGTGTCGCCGATGCCGTCGGCGAGCAAAGCGCCAAAGGCAACCGCTGACTTAATCGTGCCTTGGAATGCCGGACCAGCCTCGGTAACACCCAAGTGCAACGGGTAATCGCATTGTTGTGACAGGAGTCGGTAGGCCTGCACCATGATGACGGGGTCGTTGTGCTTGACCGAAATCTTGATGTCTTGGAAGCCGTGCTCTTCAAACAGAGAGCATTCCCACAACGCTGATTCCACGAGGGCTTCCGGGGTGGCCTTGCCGTACTTTTCGAGCAAACGCTTATCCAGCGAACCTGCATTGACACCAATGCGGATCGGAATGCCTGCGTCGCCTGCCGCCTTGGCAATGTCTTTGACCTTGTCATCAAAGGCTTTGATATTGCCGGGGTTAACGCGCACGCCAGCACAACCGGCATCAATCGCGGCGAACACGTACTTCGGTTGAAAGTGAATGTCAGCAATCACCGGAATACCAGACTTCTTGGCAATCGCTGGCAGGGCTTCAACGTCGTCTTGACTAGGAACAGCAATGCGCACAATCTGGCAACCCGACGCGGTCAGCTCAGCGATTTGTTGCAACGTTGAATTGACGTCCGCGGTCAACGTTGTAGCCATCGACTGCACCGAAATCGGCGCATCCCCGCCCACCAGTACGGGGTGTGTGGGGTGGTTCAGCAACAACTGACGCGTCTTGCGTCGAGGGGCTAGCGGAACCGGAGGTGCAGAGGGCATGCCGAGGTTGAGCGAGGTCATGAGTTCAGTATCCCTTACTGCAGGTCATTTAGAGCCCCAAGGTGATGGGCTTGAACAAGTCTGCCCACACCAGCAGCACGCCCATGAGGATCAAAACGATAGAAATCCCATAAGCCAACGGCAAAGCCTTGGCCACATCGACCGGCCCAGGGTCTGGTTTGCCACGCATTCGAGCCCAGCCCCGCTTAATGCCTTCCCACACTGCGCCGATGGCGTAGCCACCATCGAGTGGTAGCAACGGGATGAGGTTGAACAGGAACAAGAACAAATTCAAGCCAGCAAGAAGACCCAAGATCTGTAGTGCTTTGAGCTGGACGTCAATGCCTTCGGCGGCCACGACCTCACCGCTGATGCGCCCCACCCCTACTACTCCGACTAGACCATTGGGATCGCGTGGTGCACCGCCAAAAACAGTCTTAGTCAGGTCATACATCCTCACCGGCAACGTGATGATGGCTCGCGTTGCTTGCTT
Source organism: Bifidobacterium breve (assembly GCA_945881995.1). Classification (GTDB taxonomy): domain Bacteria; phylum Actinomycetota; class Actinomycetes; order UBA12327; family UBA12327; genus AcAMD-2. The sequence continues at coordinate 9,643 of CAMCVY010000024.1, forward strand.
AGTGATGTCCCACATTTGCTTGGGCACAGCAATAAAGGATTGCTTGACTAACTCTTCCGTGGGAGCAAGTCCGAAATACAACGCCGGTTGAATGCCGATGATCTCACCCTGATCGTTGAACGTTGGTCGCGGAGCTTGGACCAACGTCGTGGTCAAACGCACAGTCTTGCCATCACGCTCAACGGTGAAAGGAACGTTGGACTTATCGCTGGTGCGGATCTGTGTGCGCACCTGCTCCCAGTTTGAGGTGGCCACGCCGTTGAACGACACGATGCGGTCGCCCACTTTCAGACCCGATTCGGCTGCTGGGGAAGGCGAATTGGGGCAATTAGTTAAGGATTTGTCGGCCCGCAGAGAGGCTTCGGTAGGAATACACGGCGCGACGTAGCCCACAACGTTGCTCGGCGTCGGTAAACCTAATGCCATAAAGGCGATGGTGAACAAAATAGCCGAAATGATCAGGTTCATCGTCGGGCCGCCGAGCATCACCACTAATTTTTGGCGAACGGGAAGCTTGTAAAAGACGCGGTCAGCATCCTCGGGGCCGATTTCATCTGCTGCGGTTTGTCGAGCATCATCGACCAACGCACCCATGCGTCCCGTTGTCGTGGTTCGTAAGACCTCCGGGCGATCGGGATTGACCGGAGGCAACATTCCAATCATGCGGATGGAGCCACCCAAGGGAATGGCCTTAATTCCGTATTCGGTTTCGCCGCGCTGGCGGGAAAACAGCCTGGGTCCAAAGCCGACCATGTATTCGGTGACCTTGACACCGAATTTCTTTGCCGTCACGAGGTGTCCGACTTCGTGCAGAGCGATGGACAGCGAAATTCCCACGAGCATGATGAACCAGCCCAGAACGTTGAGCGAAAGATCCATTACGTCACCCCCACCATCGTTCGAGCCGCCTCACGTGCCCAGGATTCGGCTTGCAGGACATCGTCCAAAGTCAACGAGGCAGAGGTTTGAGCCGGTGCATCGCCAACTACCTTGGCAACAGTGTCAACAATTCCTAAGAATGGCAACCGGCCAGTAAGGAATGCATCAACGCAGACTTCGTTGGCCGCGTTGAACACCGCCGGTGCAATTCCGCCACGGGTTCCGGCTTCACGCGCGAGCGCCACAGCAGGAAAGGCACTGTCGTCGAGCGGGCGGAAATCCCACGAGACGGGCTTGGTCCAATCATTAGCCGGTGACGCGTCCGTGACGCGGTGGGGCCAGGCAATTCCCATGGCGATCGGCAAGCGCATGTCGGGAGGTGACACCTGAGCAATCGTTGATCCATCGACGAACTCGACCATGGAGTGCACGATGGACTGCGGATGCACCACCACATCAATGCGAGACATCCCAATGTCAAAAAGTAAGTGCGCCTCGATCACTTCAAGGCCCTTGTTCATCAAGGTCGCCGAATTAATGGTCACTACTGGTCCCATAGACCAGGTCGGATGCTTCAAGGCTTGCTCTGGCGTGACGCTTCCTAGTTCAGCGCGCGACTTGCCAAGGAATGGTCCCCCACTAGCCGTCAACAGCAAGCGCTTGACTTCGCTTGCACGACCAGCCCGCAGACATTGAGCCAATGCAGAGTGCTCAGAGTCAACCGGTACGAGTTGATCGGGAGCGGCAATGGCTTTAACCAATGGCCCACCCACGATCAGGGATTCTTTATTTGCCAATGCGACGACACTGCCAGCTGTCAGGGCTGCCAAGGTGGGGCGCAAGCCGATCGAACCGGTGATGGCATTGAGCACCACATCACAGGACAACGATGCGACCTCAACGACGGCTTCGGGTCCGCAGATCACCTGGGGCTTGGGCGCTGTTGGCGCAAGCGCCGTGAAGGCATCAAGAAACTGTGTCGGACTCGTAGCGTTAGCCAAGGCGATGACAGGCGCACCGGTAGCAACCGCCTGTGCGGCCAAAAGATGCAGGTCCGATCCGCCAGCGGCTAGTCCTGCGACGGAGAAATCTTCAGGGTTTCGGGCAATGACATCCAAGGCCTGAGTCCCGATCGACCCAGTGCTTCCAAGGATCACCACTGTGCGCACGCGTTCATCTTCCCCTATGGGACAGACCTTTGCTGAAGCGACGACTCCATACGGGTGTCGTTGGCCCGAAATCCCCCGTAATCTACAGGGCATGAGCCTTTCTGCGTTGTCCCAGGAATTTGATATCCCGCAGGAACGACGGGTCGTTACCGCTATTCCAGGCCCCAAGTCTGATGCGCTCATGCAGCGCCGAGCCGATGCTGTGGCCCGCGGCGTCGGCACCACCTTGCCCGTCTTTATTGAACGAGCAGCTGGCGGAATTCTGGTTGATGTTGATGGCAACCACCTGATCGACTTGGGTTCGGGAATCGCTGTGACATCGGTAGGTAACTCCAATCCCGAGGTCGTATCCCGCGTGCAGGATCAAGTCGCCTTGTTCACGCACACGTGCTTCATGGTCACGCCCTATGAGGGATACGTCGAAGTGTGTGAAGCGCTGAACCGACTCACGCCCGGTGATCACGCCAAGCGTTCGGCACTGTTTAACTCCGGTGCCGAAGCGGTAGAAAACGCCGTGAAGATCGCGCGCGCCTACACCAAGCGTCAAGCCGTTGTCGTGGTTGAGCATGCGTATCACGGGCGTACGAACTTGACGATGGCCATGACAGCCAAGGACATGCCTTACAAGCACGGCTTTGGTCCGTTCGCCTCCGATATTTATCGCGTTCCAACCTCGTACCCGTTCCGCGATGGTCTTGACGGCGCACAAGCAGCAGTCGTGGCCATCACCAAGATTGAAAAGGAAGTCGGATCAGACCAAGTTGCCGCATTAGTGATTGAACCCATCCAAGGTGAAGGCGGCTTTGTGGTTCCTGCGCCTGGCTTCTTGAAGGCCCTGTCGGATTTTTGTACCGACAATGGAATTGTCTTTATCGCTGACGAGATTCAAACTGGCTTTGCCCGAACCGGCGCCTGGTTTGCTTGCGACTACGAAGGTGTCATTCCTGACGTCATCACCACCGCTAAGGGAATCGCCGGTGGCTTGCCACTGGCAGCGGTAACTGGTCGCGCCGAGATCATGGATGCAGCTCATGTGGGTGGACTGGGCGGAACCTATGGCGGCAATCCCGTTGCATGTGCCGCTGCGATCGGATCCATTGCAGCTATGGAAGCCCACGACCTACCTTCGAGAGCGCAAGCTATCGAGGCATTAATGAAAGCTCGACTGGTCACCATGCAAGGCAAGGTGCCGGCGATCGCTGAAGTGCGTGGCCGCGGGGCGATGATCGCCGTAGAGCTCGTGATTCCTGGAACCGATCAGCCCAACGACGCATTGGCTGGAGCCGTGGCCAAGGCATGTCATGCACAAGGAGTTGTCGTTCTCACCGCGGGAACGTATGGAAACGTTTTGCGGTTCCTCCCGCCACTGGTCATCAGCGAGGAACTCTTAAATGAAGCACTCGACATTATTGAGGAAGCGTTTATTGCGTTGCGCTAGCGCGCACCAACTACTCCTGTTCGCGCATGCCCCACGGTGATCCGTACTCGACCAGTTTGTCGAGGAATGGTTGCGCGGGGAAAGCTTCTGGACCCAGGACGCCAACACCGGTCCACGTACCTTCGTGCAACAGTTCGAGAGCGATGATCGGATTGATGGCGGTTTGCCATACGACGGCCTGGTCGCCGTATTCACTCATCGACCACGCGTGGTCCACGACGTGGTAGTAGTACGTCGAGCGGGGTTGACCATCCTTGCCAGTGCCTCGCACCCACAGGCCGGCGCAGGTCTTGCCACTCATCTTGTCGCCCAGCGTTGCGGG
>CAMCVY010000025.1 GCA_945881995.1 Bifidobacterium breve
CCTTTGAGGGCATAGGTCGGTTCGCCCTTTTTCGGCTTGGGATCGTACGAAAAGCGCACCGCATCAAATTCGATACGACCTTGGACGGGTTCGGGAAGGTCAATGGCGTCGTCTTTATCAACGATGTCGGCTTCAACGTCGAGGTAATCAAAGATGCGGTTGAACAACGCAAGCGAACTCGAAATCTCCGTCGTGCTTTGTAGGAGTTGGCCTAAGGGGAAGAAGAGTCGGGTCTGCAATCCGGTGAACGCCAAGATCGTTCCGGCAGTGATGACGATTCCACCGGTGTTGACGTAGCCGGTGACGATAAACACGGCGACGGGCAAGACGGAAAAGAACGATGAGACGACGATGAAGAATCCGCGGCCGACAATTTGTTGTTTGACTTGAAGGCGGGCCAGGATCGAGCTTTGTTTGCGGTAACCATCGGAAGCACCAGCCTGCTGGCCGTTGGACTTGGCGAGCAAAACACCCGAAACGCTCAGGGATTCCTCAGTGATAGCTGACATGTCAGCCAAGGACACTTGAGTAGCAGCACTGACGCGACGCCGGTATTTGCCCACCACAGAGGTGAGCCAAATAAAGACCGGCAAGATGATCAACGAAACGACGGTTAGTTGCCAGGACAAGATAACCATGGCAATAACCGTGGAAATCAGGACGACAACGTTGCTGACGTAGGTCGCTGCCGTGTCACTGACAACGGTTTGAAGCCCACCGACGTCGTTTTGTAGCCGCGATTGAATTTCGCCTGTGCGAGTTCCGGTAAAGAACTTCAGTGACAACGATTGCAGGTGATCGAAAAGCTTGGTGCGCAGATCACGCAGAACTGCCTGGCCAATTCCGGCCGTTAAGTAGGTCTGCCATAGCCCCAGGAGCGCACCAAGAATGGTGAGCCCCACCAGCTCAAGACTGATCTTCCACAGCAGGTCGATATTCGGCAGTTCCGAGGCGGGAAAGAGGGCCTTGTCGATGAGATTGCGGATGAGTAAAGGCGTCAAGATGCTCAACGCTCCGCTGATGATCACGATCGCTGAGACGATGGCCAAGCCCATTTTGTGAGGTCGAAAAAGCGCGATAACGCGCGGAATGGTGCCCGGTGGCACCGCGGAGTTTTCGGGAAGGATGTCAGGACCCATCAAGGATCGCGGGCCTCCGCTGGACGGTCGCGCTCCCATGGATTGGCTCATAGGCTTCAGCGTATTCCTGATGGCGACCCCACGCCCACTCAGGCAAGCCAGCCGGTAGGGTGGCTCTCCGAAAACTGTCTGGAGACCCTGTGACTAATCGTCAGCCCCTTGATTTCACCGATCCGCGGGACAACGTCTATGCCTTCGCCAAGATGTGGGGCAGCTTTGCGCCTGAGCCACATATCGCGACCTTCCACGGAACGATGTTTGCCTCCATCGGCACCGACCGGCTGTTGCCGGTCTTTGGGTTTGCCGGAACCGGTGTCACCAAAGTCAAGATGCTCGACAACGGTCACGTACTCATGCGCGGCAAGGAAACCGGGTTTTTTACCGACCTAGAAACCGGTGTTCCGATGAAGACGTGGGACAACCCCTTCACGGGGGAGACGGTTGAGGTGTACGAATTCTTTAACGACACGGTCGGTGCTGAGCTCACGCTGGAACTCCCCAAGTTGCATGTGGGCGACAACCCTGATGCGGCCGTTCACATGAACTTTCGTCCGGGAAACGATGAGCCGGAATCCATCCCCCACATTTTGCCGTGGGAGGTGTACGGCGATGAAGTGTTGCTCGAGTGGGACTACATGCACTCTTACTCCAACCCGGTCACTCCGGCACTGTGGCCGAAGGCATCGACGGGTCCGTGGACCAACCCCAGTGAGCACTTCACGATCTATACATCGTTGGCCGAACTCGAAGACCGTGATCTGCCCTCTGCTCACTTCCGCGCGGGCTTCTCGCGGCTCTCGCCGTGGTGGCCATGGATGCGCATGGGTGGCAGTGGCGTGGAAGGCGTGTTGTTTGGTCGCATGTTCTCGCGCACCACTCACCGTGGCATCGACGACGTCCCCCGTCCGATCCTGGATCGCATCATGGAACGCGATCCGTCGTACCTGGAACTGCCTGACGATTGGAATGCCGGACAGGTCTTGACCACGTGGGAGGCCTACGCCCGCGATGTTCCACCCGAGGTCTAGACGCTGGCCTGGCGCTTCTTCGTTTGTTCTGGATCGCGATCCCAGAATTGGCGAGCAGCAAACCCATCGCGGCGCAAGAAGTGTTCGGTGAGCGAGATGCGATCCGGGCGAAGGCGGAGCAACATGCCGTTCGGCACGGTGTCTGACGGGCGGCCGACTTCCCAATTGGATGCTGGGTACTTAAACACCGTCATGCCGTGTTCCCAGTCCGGCGTTCCCGGTTCGAGCAGTTCGCCTTTGCCAAACATTTGAATTCCGAACGCGCTGGCCCAACCGGCCATCGGGTTTGCCACGGCAAAAGACATTCGAGGATCGCGTTGGAGCGCCTTGATCTTGGGGCTATTGGGTTGCGGGTACACGTAGATGTCTAATTCCTCAGAGTAAAACTCCACGGGACTACAGATCGGACCGTTCTTACCGTTCGTGGCCATGTAGCCGATGTTGGTCAACGTCAGCACGCGCTCGATGCGAGCTTCGAGTTGCTCACGGGGAAGTTGTTCGGTGGGGCGATTTTCTAAATCAAGCCACTTGTGTGCCTTGCTCATGTTGGTTCCTCCAGGTTCTGCGACGTTTGTCTACAGAGGGATTGAGCGGTCGGCGCGTGTGCATCCGATCCGCCCACGACGCTAGAGGATCGCGCCGAGTTTGACTCGTTGGACGATTAAGTCAGCGGCAGTAGGGCCGACAAATCAGCGCGCGTGCCGCTGACGATCACCTGGTGTGCTTCCACAGCGCCAGCCCACGGGGTGCGCCCGGTTGATAAACGAATCCAGGTCAGGGCATCGGTCTCGATGGTGTTGGGTGGCGTGCCGCGGGTGTGAGCAGGGCCTTCAACACACTGAATAGCCGCGAAGGGAGGCACTCGCACCTCCACGCTCTTGCCCGGCGCCTTGTCGTAGAGGCGATCTAAGAAAACTTGTACGACGATGCGTTGGGCTTCGGGCGGGATGATCGGTCCAGCGCCAGCAGCCTGTGTGAGATCCGTGGCTAAGACGGTGAGCGCGATGAGTTGTTCAAGCGGAGCACGATCAGACAGGGCTTGAATTTGTTGGTCAAAGAGCTCGTGAGAAGCACGTTCGTCATCACTGTGGTCCGCAAGCCAGATGCGCAGATTCGGTTTGAGTTGCGCAAGGGCATTAGCAATGCCGTGATCGTCGTACCGGCGCGGTGGCATCGTTAGTGGTCAAACAATGCAGGCAGCGTTGCCGTGTGGACTTCACGGAGCGTGTCGAGCGCAATGCTGAATGTGACGTCTGGTGAGTTGACAACAAACGATGTTCCGCCAGAGGTTCCCATCACGGCGGCCGGAACGCCATGTTGTTGAGCCAGTGCAAGCAAACCGGCAGATTGTTCCGAAGTAACGGCGACGACAGCGCGGGCCACTGATTCACTCCACAGGCCGGTAAACGCATCGCCAGACAGGTTCAGCGTGGCACCGCGGTTTCCGCGCAGGCACATTTCCACGACGGCTTGAGCCAAGCCACCATCCGAGAGGTCGTGAGCAGCACTAACCATCCCGTCTGTGGCAGCAGTGATCAGCACCTCAGCGAGCTGACGCTCAGCTTCGAGGTCAGGTTGGGGTGGCTGTCCGCCTAAGTGAGCGTGGACGGCGTGCGCCCATTCCGAGCCATCAAATTCAGCCTTGGTTTCGCCCAAGACAATCAACGTCAAACCGTCAGCAGGCAAGCCGTGTGACAAGTGCGTGTGCACATCGTCAATCACGCCAAGAACTCCAACAACGGGAGTGGGCAAGATCGCCGTCTCGCCGGTTTGGTTGTAGAAGCTGACGTTTCCACCCGTGACCGGAACACCCAGGGTCAAGCACGCATCAGCTAAACCAGTCACTGCTTCAGAGAATTGCCACATCACCGATGGGTCTTCAGGTGAACCAAAGTTCAAGCAGTTCGTTACCGCCAACGGTCGCGCTCCGGTTGCCGCCACATTGCGATACGCCTCACTCAACGCGAGCTGTGCGCCGAGGTACGGGTTCAACATCGTGAAGCGCGCGTTGCAGTCGGTGGAAATCGCGACACCGCGTGAGGTGGAGTCGTCGATGCGGACCATTCCGGCGTCTTCGGGTGTCGCCGATGCGGTGTTGCCCAACACGTAGCGGTCGTATTGCGATGTGATCCACGACTTATCCGCGAGGTTGGGAGATCCGACCAGCGTCAACACTGTTTCCACGAATTCATCGGCCGAAGTAGGGCGCGCCAGGGAAGCAGCCGAGTTCGCGACTAGTGCATCTTGACTGGCGGGCTTGGCGAACGGGCGGTTGTAGACCGGGCCTTCATGGGCGACCGTGCGCGGTGGCACGTCCACGATTTGTTCGCCCTGCCATTCGATGGTCAAGCGTCCGCTGGAGTTGACCGTGCCAATCACGACAGCATCAACATCCCACTTCGCACAGATTTCCATGAACCGATCCAGGTTTGCCGGTTCCAGGATTGCGCACATGCGCTCCTGCGATTCACTCATCAAAATTTCTTCAGGACTCAAGGTCGCATCGCGCAAGGGAACCGAATCCAAGATCACGTGCATGCCGCCGTCACCGTTGCTAGCAAGTTCGGACGTGGCACAGGAAATTCCAGCGCCACCGAGGTCCTGGATTCCAACAATGATGTCTTCGGCAAAAATCTCGAGACAACATTCGATCAAGACTTTTTCGGTGAAGGGGTCGCCGACTTGAACGCTGGGGCGTTTGGCCGGACCGTCTGCATCGAATGTTTCAGAAGCCAGGACCGAGACGCCGCCGATACCGTCGCCACCAGTCTTTGCTCCGAAAAGTACAACGAGATTGCCGGTGCCAGAAGCCGTCGCAAGCAGGATGTCCTCGTGCTTCATCACTCCTACGCACAAAGCGTTGACCAGTGGGTTACCCAAATAGCTTTGGTCGAAGACGACCTCGCCACCGATGTTGGGCAGACCCAAACAGTTTCCGTAGCCACCAATGCCAGCCACGATGCCGGGTAGGACGCGCTGGGTGTCTGGTGCATCTGCCGGACCAAAGCGCAGCGGGTCCATGACGGCGACAGGACGAGCACCCATGGTCAAAATGTCGCGGACGATTCCACCAATTCCCGTCGCGGCGCCTTGGTAGGGCTCGACGTAGGACGGGTGGTTGTGCGATTCGACCTTAAACGTGACGGCATACCCATCACCGACGTCAACGACTCCGGCGTTTTCGCCCATACCCACCAAGAGGGCATCGGTCTTGGGAGCCTTGTCACCGAATTGACGCAGGTGAACCTTGCTGGACTTGTACGAGCAGTGTTCACTCCACATGACCGAATACATCGCCAACTCGGCACTGGTGGGACGACGGCCAAGGATGACTTTAATGCGGTCGTATTCGTCGGCTTTGAGCCCCAACTCAGACCATGGCTGCTGCGCATCCGGTGTAGCAGAGGCTTGTGCAGTGGTGTCGATGCTCATCAGGCATTCACCAATCGTGACAGCACTGAGGTGAAGAAGGTCAAGCCATCAAGGCTGGGACCAAAGCCGGCCTCGACCGCATGTTCAGGGTGCGGCATCAGCCCAACAACATTTCCGGCTTCATTGGTGATGCCCGCGATATCGCGACGCGAACCGTTGGGGTTGCCATCGATGTAGCGAGCAATGATGCGGCCAGTGGCTTCGAGCTCATCCAACGTGCGTTCGTCGGCGATGTAGGAGCCTTCGCCGTTCTTTAGCGGAATGACAATTTCTTGGTTGGTGTTAAAGCCGTAGGTGAATGCAGAAGTGGTGTTCTCGATGCGCAGCTTTTGATCCCGGCAGATGAAGTGCAAGTGATCATTGCGGGTCAAGGCGCCGGGCAAGAGGTGGGATTCGCACAGGACTTGGAAGCCGTTGCAGATACCGAAGACGGGCATTCCATCGTTGGCAGCATCAATAATCGAGGCCATGATCGGTGCAAAGCGTGCGATGGCGCCGGCGCGTAGATAGTCACCGTAGGAAAAGCCACCGGGCAAGACCACGGCGTCGACCTTTGACAGGTCGGTGGTTCCGTGCCACAGCGCTACGGGCTCGGCACCAGCCAACCGGATGGCGCGCTGTGCATCGCGATCGTCAAGTGAGCCAGGAAAAGTCACCACACCAACACGAGGGGACATGCTTAGTTGTCCTCCACGCGAACGGTGAAGTCTTCAATGACGGTGTTGGCCAAGAGGGATTCAGCAAGTTCACGAATTGACGCGAGGGCTGCGTCATCTACTGGGCCATCGATCTGGAGTTCAAAGCGCTTGCCCTGTCGCACACTGGTGATGGTGCTGTAACCCAATCGATCAGCTGCGCGCTCAACAGCCTTGCCTTGAGGGTCAAGGATTTCTGACTTAAGCATGACGTCGACGACGACGCGGGCCACTGGCACTCCAGAGTTGGCAGGGACGATGTGTCCTCAGTCTATCGGCGCGCTGTGGGGCGTCGGTGGTGGTTCGGTGCCGTGTTTAGGCGGGTGGGAAGGCTTGCCACGCAGACCAGGCGGACGTGACCATGTCAGCCAAATCGCGCTGTGCCTGCCAGCCAAGCTCGCTGTGAATGCGGTTGACCTCAGCAACTAATGCGGCGGGATCACCGGCGCGTGGAGCGGAGACCTCGTGGGCGAAGTCACTACCCATGGCGCTTCGCACCGCATCGAGCACTTCGAGGACGCTAAATCCCATCCCCCGTCCCACGTTGTAAATATCGGTACGCCCACCGCGCTCGGCTTGAGTAACAGCAGCCACGTGCGCCTCAGCGAGATCCTGAACGTGGATGTAGTCACGAATGCAGGTGCCGTCAGGCGTGGGGTAAGTGTCACCGAAAACCTGCGGGGCTTGGCCGTAATCAAGCGCACGCAAGACCATCGGAATGAGGTTGAACACTCCGGTGTCGCCTAGGTCGTCGGCCCCGGCCCCTGCCACGTTGAAGTAGCGCAAGGCAACCCAGGACAGGTCATAACCAGATTCGCTGAGGTCACGCACGAGCCACTCTTGGGCCAACTTGGTTTGGCCGTACGGGTTAATCGGCATGGTGGGGGTGTCTTCAGTGACCGCATCAACATCGGGTGATCCGTACACCGCTGCGCTCGAACTCAGGACCATGTGGTGCACATCTGCGGCTTTGATTGCATCAAGCAAGGCCATCGTGCCCTGAACGTTTTGTTCAAAGTACATGTGGGGTTGTTCAACAGACTCGCCAACAGACTTCTTCGCGGCCAGGTGAATCACACCGTCAACTCGGTGATCGGTCAAAGCTCGTGTGACGCTGTCGGTGTCCAAGATCGAAGCCTGGACGAACGGAACGCCTTCGGAGACCTTGCGGCGAAGTCCGGTTGATAGGTCATCAAGAACGACAACGTCATGGCCTTGGTCGTGAAGCGCGCGCAGGATGTGCGCTCCGATATACCCGGCGCCTCCGGTCAGCATCCACTTCATGACAGTTCCTGACCCGTAAGTAGTTCGTAGGCTTCAAGGTACTTAGCCCTGGTGGCGGCGACGATGTCTTGGGGCAAAGCAGGGGGCTCGGTCTGGCTGGTTCGATCCCACCCGGAGGCCGTAGATGTCAGCCAGTCACGCACGAATTGCTTGTCGTACGACGGCTGGGCTGAACCAGGCTTCCAGCCGGCTGCTGGCCAAAAGCGCGAAGAGTCAGGCGTCAAGACTTCATCACCGAGCACGATGGTGCCGTCCGCGCCGCGACCAAACTCAAACTTGGTGTCGGCCAACAAGATTCCTCGTTCGGCGGCAATGGCTTCTGCTCGCTGGTACACCGCGAGTGTGAGACGACGTAGTTCCTCCGCATCGCTTTGACCGATCAACGTGACAACGTGCGCGAAATCAACATTTTCATCATGGTCGCCGAGATCCGCTTTGGTCGCCGGCGTGAAGATCGGTTCGTCGAGACGACTGCCATCGACTAATCCACTTGGTAATGCAACCCCACACACAGTGGAAGAGGTGTTGTACTCAATCAATCCTGAACCGGTGAGGTAGCCGCGTGCGACGCATTCAACCGGAAACATGTCCAGTCGCTGACACACCATCGCTCGTCCCGCCACCGCGTCAGGAACATCAGTGGAAATCACGTGGTTGGGAACGATGTCCTTAAGTTGGTCAAACCACCACAGTGACAAGCTCGTGAGGATGCGACCTTTGTCCGGAATCGGCGTCGACAACACCCAGTCGTAGGCCGAAATGCGGTCGCTGGCCACGACGAGGAGGTGTCCCTCGGGGGTGCCATAGAGCGAGCGGACCTTGCCCTGGTGAACGAAGGAAAAGCCATGCGCCAGAAGGGATTCGTGCGCCGGATCGGGCGGGAGCAACGTGGTGGTCACAAGATGTCGCCGGGGCTATAGCGCGCGGCCTCAGGGTGGGAAGCAACGATCGCGTTGATGCGGTTCACCACTTCCGCGACTTGGGCTTGCGCGGCACCGGTGAACTCTAAGGGCTCGGATACCAACTCATTGATGTTTTCAAGAGTCAGTGGCAACCGATCGTCGGCGGCGAGGCGTTCAAACAAGTCGTTTCGGTCCGTTCCCTTTTCGCGCATTTCCAACGCGACAGCAACGGCATGCTCCTTGATCGCTTCGTGTGCGCTCTCGCGGCCAACGCCGGCTCGAACCGAGGCCATCAAAATCTTGGTCGTGGTGAGGAATGGTAGGTAGCGCTGCAACTCTCGTTCAATGACCGCAGGGAAGACACCGAATTCATCAAGCACGGTGAGGAAAGTTTCGAAGAGACCGTCAAGCGCGAAGAACGCATCAGGCAATGCGACGCGGCGCACCACCGAACACGAAACGTCGCCTTCGTTCCATTGATCGCCCGCAAGTTCGGTCGTCATGGACAAGTAGCCCCGCAGCACGACGGACAAACCGTTGACTCGTTCGCACGAGCGCGTGTTCATCTTGTGGGGCATAGCGCTCGATCCGACTTGGCCAGGCTTGAAGCCTTCGGTGACCAGTTCGTTGCCGGCCATGAGTCGGATCGTTGTGGCCAAACTACTCGGCGCTGCACTGGCCTGGACCAAGGCGCTGACCACGTCAAAGTCCAGTGAACGTGGATAGACCTGGCCGACGCTGGTCAAGACTTTGCTAAAGCCCAAGTGGGTGGCAATGCGTTGTTCGAGTTCGGCAAGTTTGGCGTTGTCGCCATCGAGCAGGTCCAGCATGTCTTGTGCTGTACCAACAGGACCCTTGATTCCACGCAGCGGATAACGAGCCAGGAGTTCTTCGACGCGCTCGAGAGCAACGATCAGCTCGTCAGCCGCGGAGGCGAATCGCTTGCCCATCGTGGTGGCTTGCGCTGCGACATTGTGACTGCGACCCGTCATCACCACGGTGCTGTATTCACCGGCGCGACTGCCTAGGCGAGCCAAAGTAGCGACGATGCGATCGCGAATGAGTTCGAGGGCCGAGCGAATCTGCAGTTGCTCAACGTTTTCGGTCAGGTCGCGTGAGGTCATGCCCTTGTGAATGTGTTCGTGTCCGGCCAGCGCATTGAATTCCTCAATGCGGGCTTTGACGTCGTGACGCGTTACACGTTCGCGAGCTGCGATGGAATCCAAGTCCACCGTGGTGAGGACCTTTTGATAGTCCGCGATTGCTTCCGCGGGAACCTCGATGCCTAGATCGCGTTGGGCCTGCAGCACAGCCACCCACAACTGGCGTTCAAGAATGATCTTGTGGGTGGGCGACCAAAGGTCGGCCATAGCCATTGATGCGTACCGAGCAGCGAGAACATTCGGGACTGTGGTCACGGACCTATTCTCGCAGGTAGCGTGAGGCAGTCTCCAACACGCACGGCGTGTGTGGGCCCGTTCGCCTCCACAATGGTGCTTCCCCGTGCTCCGTGAGCGGTAAATGTTGTGCCTGAGTCGGTGTTTTCCACCATCACGCCAGATTGTTCGGGCAAACCGAGGACGGTGATCCCCGCCCCGGCACCGCCAAATGCGTCCAGGCGACTCAGCCCATCCGGACTCCAGTGCGGCAGGACCAGAGCGCGCGAAACCAGTCCTAGACCATCAGCGATCCGTCCGCGATCGGGTAACCAGGTGCGCTCGCATAACACCATCGCCCCGGCGCTGGCACCCATCAAGAGTCCGCCATCTCGAAGGAACTGCCGAAGCAGTGCATCGATGGCAAAGTCCTGCAAAGCGCCCAGCAACCGAGAGGGTGACCCCCCAGGCAAAACGATGATGCTCGCTGATTCCAGCCCGGCTAGTGCACCTGCGGGGTCCGCACGTGCATCGGGTGCGGCGACAACGGGCAACGGGTCATGATCAGATGTCAGCGATTCAACGATGGCCGAAAAGTGTCGGATGCCGTTGCTATTCGCCGTGTCGTATTCGCGACCAGGAGCGCCAGCAAGAGCGGAGATGACGATCGGACCGGTGCGACCGCGTTGATGTGCTTCCTGAACTAAAGCGGCGTCCATCGCGAAGCAATCCGCTCCGAATTCGGCGCCACCTTGCAAACAGATCACGCTGAATGCGCCGCTTTAAGTGCGATGTCGGTGCGGTAGTGGCTGCCATCGAGATCAATGTGCGTCATCGCCTCGTAAGCGCGTGAGCGCGCTTGCTCCAAGGTCTCTCCGATGGCGGTAACGGACAAAACCCGGCCTCCACTGCTGGCCAAGGTGCCGTCCGCGGCTCGCGTAGTCCCGGCATGCAGGACCATCGCGCCTTCGACGGCTTCGGCGTTGTCCAATCCGGTGATGGGATCGCCGGTTCGTGGAGATTCCGGGTAACCGTGAGCGGCCAGCACAACCGTGACGGCTGAACCAGTGCTCCAAATCAAGGCCGGCTGTTCGCTTAACGTGCCGGTGGCTGCAGCAAGCAAGAGTTCGCCTAGCGGAGTTTCGAGCCGAGCCAGTACCGCTTGTGTTTCGGGATCACCAAAGCGTGCATTGAATTCGACAACGCGAGTTCCGCGCGAGGTGAGTGCGAGTCCTACATAGAGCAATCCACTAAACGGTGTTCCACGCTTGGTCATTTCCTGCAAGGTGGGGTGAACAACCGTGGCGATGACTTCATCCACGAAATCATTGGGCGCCCACGCCAGCGGGGTGTACGCCCCCATCCCGCCGGTGTTGGGACCTTCGTCGTTGTCATCGATGCGCTTGAAGTCTTGGGCCGGAGACAACGCCAGCGCGTCCACACCGTCGGTAATGATGAAAAGCGAGACTTCGGGTCCGTCGAGGTATTCCTCAATGACCACCCGGTCGCACTCGTTGGCGTGCGCCAGAGCTTCTTCACGATCGCTGGTGACGACAACACCTTTGCCAGCGGCCAATCCATCATCTTTAACAACGTAGGGCGCACCGAAGTCATCCAGCGCTGCCTCAGCTTCGTCGTTGGTAGTACAGACATGCGCGCGGGCCGTGGGTACTCCGGCTGCAGCCATGACATCTTTGGCAAAAGCCTTGCTACCTTCAAGTTGGGCAGCTGCTGCGCCGGGACCAAAACACGCAATGCCAACAGCGCGAACTGCGTCAGCAACTCCGGCCACCAGGGGTGCTTCTGGTCCAACGACGACCAAATCAATGCCGAGGCCCTGGGCAAGTGCGGCGACGGCTGCGGGGTTGCTTGGGTCAACATCAATGTTGGTCGCGTGTTCGCCCGTTCCGCCGTTGCCCGGAGCACACCACACATCAGTGACGGTGGGATCGAGGACCAACGAACGCACTAACGCGTGTTCGCGTCCGCCGCTTCCGATAACCAAAACTTTCATGTGTGCAGATTACTCAGGAAACGGGCAGGCAAGGAGTTAAACACCGGCAGATGGGGTGGTGGAAAGGAAGTCGGCCAAGGCGATTGTTGCGTCGCGGGCCTGCCCCACACCGATCGCTGAGATCGGTGCACCAGAAATGTCCTGCAAGTACTTGACGTAGGACTGAGCATTCGGTGGCAGGTCGCTGAACTCACGTGCACCAGAAATGTCACTCTTCCAACCAGGCAAGAGTTCGTAAATCGGCTTGGCGTGGTGAAAGTCCGACTGAGAGTCGGGGAGTTCCTCGACGCGCTGTCCGTCAACTTCGTAAGCCACGCACACAGGAATCTCATCCCATGCGCTCAAGACATCCAACTTGGTAAGGAAGAAGTCGGTCAGTCCGTTCACGCGTGTTGCGTAACGTGCGACCACTGCGTCATACCAACCGCAGCGACGATCGCGTCCTGTGGTCGTGCCACGCTCGCCACCGATTTCACGAAGTTGGTCACCATCGTGGTCAAGCAGTTCAGTGGGGAACGGCCCTGACCCCACGCGTGTGGTGTAAGCCTTGACGATGCCGATGGTTCGTGTAATGCGAGTAGGGCCGATACCCGAACCGCTGCACGCGCCACCGGCCGTGGGGTTAGACGAGGTAACGAACGGGTAGGTGCCGTGGTCAACGTCCAAGAGCGTGCCCTGGCCGCCTTCAAGAAGTACCACTGCACCGTTGTCCAAAGCCCTGTTCAGTACCAGCGAGGTGTCGGTTACGTAGGGCCGCAAGGCATCAGCGAAGGAGAGCAGATATTCCGTGGATTCATCAACGGTGATGGCCTCTTCGTTGTACACCTTGACCAGCTGTTCGTTCTTGCTGATCAGGGCGCCCTCAACCTTTTGACGCAAAATCTTTTCGTCAAACAAGTCTTGAACGCGAATACCGAGGCGGGCGACCTTGTCGGCGTAAGCGGGACCGATGCCACGGCCAGTCGTACCGATTTTGGCATCGCCCAGTGATCGTTCCGAGGTCTTGTCCAACATCACGTGGTACGGAGCAATCAGGTGCGCACTTGACGAGAGCAGCAACTTGGACGTGTCCACGCCTCGGTCGTTAAGATCGGAGATCTCCTGAAGCAACACCGCGGGGTCCACCACGACACCGTTGCCGATGACGGGGATGCATTCGGGTGTCAAGATCCCAGAGGGCAACAAGTGAAGGGCGTATTTCTCATCGCCTACGACGACGGTGTGGCCGGCGTTGTTACCGCCTTGATAGCGCACGACGTAGTTGACAGAACTGCCAAGTAAGTCGGTGGCTTTGCCCTTGCCCTCGTCGCCCCATTGGGCGCCAAGCAGCACGATGGCTGGCATGGGATGTATCCC
>CAMCVY010000026.1 GCA_945881995.1 Bifidobacterium breve
CGTGGATTTGATCGCGATCACTATGACTTTCCCGAATCGAAGTTGGATGGTCTCGTCGCCGCGGGTGCCCAGTTAGTGTCTTCGCACGAATTGATGACGCGATTGATTGCCTCGGGGCTGCGCGCCCGCAAGACTCGTAGTTAGTCACCACGGTGAACATCACTGTTGGAATCAACCGCTAGGAGCTGAAGTGGAATTCACCATCGTCGGTGCAGGCCAGGTTGGTCGTTCGCTGGAGTCTGCGTTAACGACGCTTGGTCATCAGGTGCGCTTGGCTCGTCGGGCGCCCGAGGCCGACAACGAGGTAGCTCTCGCGGGTAGTGCGCAAGGATGCGACGCGGTCATCCTTGCTACCCCGTTTGTGGCTACTGGCGAGATTGTTCCGCAGCTGGGCGTTAGTAAAGGGCAGCTGGTTATCGATGCGACCAACCCCTTTGGCCGTGCATGGCCGGCTGGTTTTAGCACTGCGGACGTTTCCAGCGGTGGTGAGTTTGTCCAGTCCTTGATTCCGCAGGCACACGTGGTCAAGTGCTTCAACGTCATCGGTTATGAACACCTGGATCGCCCACAGTTTGCCGGGGTTGCACCCTTCATGCCGGTGTGCGGCAACAATGCGAAAGCCAAGGGGAGTGTCCTCGAGTTGGCTACAACTATGGGATTTGATGCCCATGACATCGGGGATATCAGTAAGTCAGCACTGGTGGAAAACATGGGGCTGTTGTGGGGAGCACTTCGCGACGTGAAGGGCAACCGAGAGTTTGCTTTCGGATTGTTGAATCCGAGTTAGGGGCTAATGATGTCTTTCACCTCGGCTATGGCCGTCATGAAGACCACGACCACAAGGACTAAGGCAATTTGTCGTTGACGAGTCAGATCGTGGGCCAAGGCCGCTAGCCACGTGACCACCGCACACAAGGTGATGATGCCAAAGTCGGCTCCGTACGTGACCGACTCGAGATTGGGACTGATCTCATTGGCGATGACTTCGCCTAGTGACGCTGCTAAGCCGACCAAGATCAGTGGCAGAACGACGGGTACGAACTTTAGGTATGCACCAAAGGGTAACGAGTGTGGAGAGGCCAGCCGGTGCGAAAGGGCGAACGCAAAAAAGAAGGCCACGGATAAACCGATGACGGCTTCCCAGATGATGATCGTTAATTCGGCCGGTGTGGTCACTACTTTTTCGTAGCGGACACCGATGATAAGCGCCTCAATGGTGATGGCGCCGTACAGCAGGTGCTCGATGTTTCGAGTGGTGTGAGACCAATCCAAAATCTTCGAATACAAGGCTGAACGAGTGATAGATGTTGACATTTACTCTGCTTTCGGACTTAACACATCATCGGCATCAATGATGCGGTAGGCGTATCCCTGTTCGGCAAGAAATCTCTGGCGGTGTGCAGCGAACTCAGCATCAACGGTGTCGCGGGAAACCACTGTATAGAAACGAGCACCACGGCCATCCGCTTTAGGGCGCAAAATTCGGCCTAGTCGTTGGGCTTCTTCTTGCCGTGAGCCAAAGGATCCCGATACCTGAATCGCAACGTTGGCCTCAGGAAGGTCAATGGAGAAGTTAGCGACTTTAGAAACCACCAGGCAGGGCACTTCACCCGTCCGAAAGGCTTCATACAGACGCTCGCGCTCTTTGACGGGAGTCGAACCGTTAATGAGAGGGGCGCCTAGCGACTCACTCAAGCTGTCGAGCTGGTCAAGGTATTGCCCGATCACCAAGATGTGGTCGTTCGCGTGTTCTTCGACCAGAGCTTGAACGATCTTTTCCTTCATCTTGGTCGTAGCAGCAAGACGGTAACGCTCTTCGCGCTCGGCCGTTGCATAGACGATGCGCTCACGTTCAGGCAAGGTGACGCGTACTTCCACGCAGTCAGCCGGCGCGATGTATCCCTGGGCTTCGATGTCCTTCCAGGGTGCGTCATAACGCTTAGGGCCGATGAGAGAAAAGACATCGCCTTCGCGACCATCCTCACGCACGAGCGTGGCCGTCAAACCCAGACGACGCTTGGACTGGATGTCGGCGGTGAAACGGAAGATAGGCGCGGGCAGCAAGTGCACCTCGTCGTACATGATCAGGCCCCAGTCGTGCTCATCAAAAAGATCAAGGTGCGCATACACACCCTTTTTGCGAGTCGTCAGGACTTGATAAGTGGCAATCGTGACCGGCTTGATTTCCTTTTTCGCGCCGGAGTACTCGCCGATCTCATCCTCGGTCAAGGTGGTGCGCTTGAGGAGTTCGCGTCGCCATTGGTGCGCCGACACGGTGTTGGTCACCAGGATCAAGGTGGTGGCTTTGGTCATGGCCATGGCAGCCGCGCCCACGATGGTCTTGCCTGCACCACAGGGCAGCACGACTACTCCGCTTCCACCGCTGGCAAAATTCTCTGCCGCTTCGCGCTGGTAGGCGCGCAGTTCCCAATCATCTTGCACCAGCTCAATGGGGTGAGATTGGCCGTCAACGTATCCGGCGAGGTCTTCAGCCGGCCATCCCAATTTGAGCAGGATCTGCTTGATCTGGCCACGCTCGCTGGGGTGCACGACGACGGTGTCTTCATCAATGCGCTTGCCGACTAAAGGAATGATCTTTTTCGCGCGGAGAACCTCTTCAAGCACGGCGCGATCGGTGGATTCAAGGACGAGGCCGTGGGCTGGGTGCTTGAGCAACTTCAATCGCCCGTAGCGGCCCATCGTGTCGGCAATGTCAATGAGCAATGCGTGCGGAACGGAATAGCGCGAGTACTTCAGCAAAGAGTCGATGACTTGTTCGGCGTCATGGCCCGCAGCGCGAGCGTTCCACAATCCCAGTGGGGTGATGCGGTAGGTGTGAATGTGCTCAGGGGCACGCTCAAGTTCGGCAAAAGGTGCGATTTCGTGACGGCACTCTTGTGACAAAGGGTGATCCACATCAAGCAACAAAGTCTTGTCGCTTTGCACAATCAGCGGTCCTTCGGTCATGCTCACACCTGCTCGGTAGTTGGAAGTGAACCAGGGGCAAGGACTTCGACGCCAGCGATTCGACTGATGGTGAATGTACGTACGTCGCCGCCGCGATGGTCATAGGCGGTAACTTGTCCGGCATTCACGCGCACGGGGTCAATCATGTGTTCAACTGTCGACCCATTGCTGCTGGCATAGCCGATGCGCAATGCGGCACCTTCGTCGATGGCGGCGCGCAAAATGGAAACGGTCTTGGCCGGTGGGGTGCGAGGAGGGAGGGGTCGAGTGGGCAAGACTTCATCAGTGTTTGTCCGGCCTTCCGTTTCTTCGCCAGATCGCAAGGCCTTGACGGCAGCGACCAAGAGTCGTTCGTTGGGCCCGGCTTCATCGCGGAGTCGAACCATGGGCCGGTGAGCGGTTGGTTGACGACCCGTTCCGCGAGTAATGACCACGCCACCGTCGGGGCCTTCGGCGGTGGGAGTCAAACCCATTGCGTGCAAACGATCGATCACGCTAGTGGGCGAGGCAGAAGACACCACCACGCTGGGCGCAATGCGTCGCAACATCAGTGACTGTGTCTCACTGGCAGCCATGACCGAATCCAGCAAGGCGTTGTCTTCGCAGCGGATGTAGCAGGCGGCATTGCCGATGCGCAATTGACCGTGACGCTTGGCCAAGTCCGCGATGGCGTACTCGAGAGGCTGCGGGACGGGCGTGCGCGAGAGTTGGGTGATGAAGTCCAAGATGGTGGCCGCGTCGCGACCTTGATCAAAACCGCGACGCAAACTGTTTTCACTAAATCGGAAAACTGTTGCACCGCCTGTTGATTCGATGTCAGCGAGAAGGGAAAGTTCCTTAGCCAATTCAGGCAAGAGCGGGCCGGGGGCAATCGCGGTCAGGTCTGGCTGCAAGATCACGTGGTCAACCGGTTGCGGAAGGCTAACCATGAGCGTGGAAACCACTAAGTCTTCGTCGTTGGTTCCCGCTGGGTCAGCGATGAGCTGGACGCCATGAGGAGACAGCGCTCCAAGTCCGGTGACACCAAGTGTTGCCGCCTCATGAGTGGTCCACATGATGAAGGCGTGCTTTGACGGATCAACCCGGCGTGGTCGTCGCCAGTCCAAACGCGCGATCAACGTGGCATCGCTAACGGAGGTGTGCTCGGCCAGGCTTGCCAGCTCCTGCAATACGGCAAGGCGCAACGAGATGCCGTAAGTGCGCTCGAGGTCGGGAGAGAGAGCAGCGAGTTTGTTGTCTTTGGAATCACGTGCACCGACTAGTCCAGCAACGCGGTCGGTGAGTAGCCAAGCACGAGCCAAGGTCACCCATCGAGTTGCGGTATCGCCTTGTTCCCACTCATCAAAGTTGGTCGTGGTGGTGTAAATGGAGTCTGCAGCGCCGTCGTTAGCAATCAAACCCGCGTTGTAAGCAGTTTCAACGAGCAGAGCCGCTGTCGTTGGGTCAACATCAAGCTCATCGGCAGTGCGAGCCAAGTCTCGCCCGCTCAATCCACCGGTGCGTAGTCCGTTGGGGGGCTGGGTCGTCCAGAGTCGGCATAGCGCCTCAACTAAGCGCACGCTTTCTAATGCATTTTGCGCAGCGGAGGTGGCTACTTGTTGCGGCGCTCGAACAACCGCGTCCGCAGGATCATCGAGTTCGGGTTGGGCAAGCGCCGAGTTAATGAACTCCTCGGATTGAGCGAGCAAGATGTCGCGACATCCACGCACCATGGCGATGTAGGCGGGCAATCCCCATGTCAATCCGAGTTCGTGCAACTGGTCAAGAGTGCGCTTAATGCGATCGGGGTCTACGTGTGGTTCCCGTTCGGTGATCGCGGCGATCACGTCGTCGGGGACGATGGGGTCATCGTGTTGTGCGGCAACACAAGCAACGGCCAGAGAAAAAGCATTGAAGTGATCTAAGGCTCGCGCCATGGACGGTGCTCCGGTGGCCCGCGCGGCAAGGGCGCGTAAATCAGCCGGGACTGGGTTGACCAAGTCCGGACGCAGTCGGAGGAGTTGGGTGAGGGCCTGATCATCACGACGGCGTAGATCGTCAGCCAGGCTGCGCGGGCGTCCCTGCGTGGGTTCTGGCGAAATCGTCTCGGGCGGCATGGGCTTGGACATCCGCACTATCTTACTCGCCCCGCTCATGTCCGGCCTCGGGTCGGTCTGGGCTATCCTGTGAGTCCGCAATAAACAGATCAGGGGTGTGACGTGCCAACCGGCAAGGTCAAGTGGTACGACGAGGAAAAAGGCTTCGGCTTCATCGCTAATGATGAAGGTGGCGACGTCTTCTTACATGAGTCTGCCCTGCCCGCTGGCGTCACGACGATCAAGCCCGGCACCAAGTTGGAATTTGGTGTGGCCGAAGGTCGACGTGGCGAACAAGCCTTGTCGGTGCGACTCCTTGAACCCTTGCCGTCAGTTTCAACAGGATCACGTAAAGATCCTGATGACCTTGCCGCCATCTTGGAAGACTTGATCAAGTTGCTTGACGGTTTGGGCAATGACTTGCGTCATGGGCGACGACCCACGCCAGCACAGTCCGGAAAAATTGCCACCCTGCTTCGCGGCGTTGCTGACGACCTGGACTAGTCAGCTAGTAGCGCATCAAACGCTGCAAGGCCTTCGGGACCCAGTCCTGCGCTGAAATGATTTACGTACAACGCGATGTGTGCTCGCTGAACATCCGCATCCGTGTCATCTGCATGTTCGGCGACGTAGTCACGAGATTCGTCGGGGTTTTTCCACGCGTAGTTCACCGAATCAGCACACCACTGGGCCAAGGCATCAATTCCGTGCTCTGCCACCACATCATCGCGAGCCACGATGGCTCCCAGCGGGATGGGAAGCCCGGTTTGCTCCTCCCACCACTGCCCTAAATCAACGATCTGGTGGAGGCCAAAACGCGCATAGGTAAATCGAGCCTCATGGATGACTAATCCGGCATCAAAGTCACCGTTGACGACCGCGGGCATGATGTCGCTAAATAAAACCTCGGTCACCTCACCAAATCCAGCGGGGAGATGGTGTTCTGCCCACTTGCGGGCGAGGCGATAAGCCGTCGAATGGAGCGAAGGAATGGCTAGCGATGCTCCCGCAAGGTCGGCTGCTGAAGTCTTAGCGCTGACGGAAAGCAAGAGCGGCCCACAGTCATGTCCGACCGCGCCACCGGCGGGAACCAGGTGATAGCCCGCCTCGATCGCCAGTGGCAAAGCGGCAGAGGAGATTTTGAGGAGATCAAAACTGCGCTCGCTCACCCATTTACTCGTTAAGTGAATATCAGCGAAGGTCACCTGAAGTTTTGGTGCCTGCGGTAACAAGCCATGTGACCACGCGTGGAAGATAAACGTGTCGTTGGGACACGGCGAGTGCGCGATTGTCAGTGGTTGCGTGCTCATTGCACGAGCCGATCTGAATCGGGTGAGTACAAGAGGGTGTAGATCGCATCGCTGAGTGCATCAAAAGCTTCATCGATGGACCACGAACCGATATCCCGCACTCCTACTGGGTTAGAAATAGTGCGCAGTTCCAAGAACGGTTTGCCATGAGCCTGTGCTGCGACGGCAACGCCGTGCCCCTCCATGGCTTCAGCTAACGCAGTGGGGTGGGTGCGAACAAAATTATCAATGCGTTTCTCGTTCGCGGTGATCGTGCTCACCGTCAAGATCATTCCCACGCTCGCATCGGTCAGAGCCGCTGCACGACGCACCAGTGCTGGATCACAAGCGATGTCACCACCGTCGTAACCCATGGCTGAAAGCGGAATGAGTGTTCCAGGAGCACCTGATTCCTCAGCACCCAAGTCAGCGGCCACGATCTGATCCGCAATCACTACCTGGCCCACGCCGATACGGGGTGCAAAGCCACCCGCAATGCCGGCGTTGATGACCAGGGCAATGGATGGGTCAAGCGCCAGCGCTGTGGCAGTGGCGCTGGCCGCTGCTGCTTCTCCGATGCCAGCAGCCATGGCGGTGAAGTGGACGCTGGCATGCCGGCTATCGCTGGTGACGCAATGGGGGTAGGGCCCAATCGCTACTTTCTTTGTCGGTCCTAGGCGCCGCACACTGGCACGGGCTTCCTCAGCCACGGCACAGATCAGGAGTACTCGCACATCCCTAACCTAGAGCCATCCCGCTCCGGCATGCCCCACGGGCAGGCAGATACCGTAGGGGCGTGAGATCAACCCAAGCCCAGCCCAAAGCCGACGCAGCGTGCACTAACGCCAATGCGGTCAAACTTGCGGTGTTGGCGGCTCAAGGTGTCGAAGGCGCCGATCGCGTGGGTGGGCATGACGGATATTTCGTTGATTCCGAACATGTCGTCACGCACTACTTTGCTTGCTTGAATTTTGCTTACAAGGGATGGCGTTGGGCAGTCACGCTCTCGCACGTTCCTGGTGCTGCCGCAGCCACGATCGATGACGTAGTTTTGCTGCCCGGTGATGAGGCAATCTTGCCGCCGGCGTGGGTGCCGTGGAGCGAGCGTTTGCAGCCGGGCGACTTGGGCGTTGGCGATGTCCTTCCCACCCGCGAAGACGATCCACGACTGGTTCCAGGTTTTACTGGTCTCGATGAAACCTTGCCTGAAGAGTTAACCGATCCGCTCAACCCCCCTGGCTGGGAATTGGGATTAGGTCGCGAACGGATCTTGAGCGATGTGGGTCGCAACGAGGCTGTTTATCGTTGGTATGCCGGCGACTTTGGGCCGCGCGCAGCAATGGCCCAGGCCGCTCCCGCACGCTGCACGACCTGCGGTTTTGTCGTCCCCATTGGTGGAGCTTTGCGACAAGCCTTTGGTGTGTGTGCCAATGTCCTGGCTCCCAGTGATGGTCACATCGTGGCGCTGGATTATGGCTGTGGAGCCCACAGCGAGGCTGAAATTCAGCCGATCGGACAAGCCGCTGAGCCTTTGATCATTGACGAGGTCGGTTACGAAATCGTGGAAGTGCAGGCGGTTGTCGTTCAGGAATCCTCTGTGGACATTGCCGCAACGGAGGAGCTGGGTCACTCCTAAGACGACGAGCGAGGCAATCGCGCGACGTCACTATGTGTGGAGTTGATGAGGCTAAATAATGTGACCGCCCGATCGCGCAGATTCATCACCGTTGCAGCCCTAGTGCTGATGGTCGTAACTGTCATCGTCTTGTCGCTGACCAAGTAGTTACCAGGCGTAAGCCTCAGGTGCAAAGTGCTTCTTACGCACTCCGTTTTCTGGAGCACCACCCGGGCCCGGAAAAATCTCGTCAAGTCGGGTCAGCGCTGATTCGTCCAGCACAATGTCCAGCGCGCGCAGTGAATTATCGAGTTGCGCGATGGTGCGTGGGCCGATAATCGGTGCGGTCACTCCTGGTTGATGCAACAACCACGCCAGTGCCACATTCGCTGGATCGTGACCGAGCTCGTCGCAGAAACTTTCGTAGGCGGCGATGGCATCACCATAGATCTTCAGTCCGGCTGACACCATGGCGCCGGCCGAGCGACCTTCCTTTTCCTTGCGCAAAACTCCGCCGAGTAAGCCACCGGTCAGCGGTGACCAGGGGATGACGCCAATGCCGTGCTTAATGGATGCGGGCAGGACTTCCAGTTCGACGGTTCGGCGCAACAGGCTGTACATCGACTGCTCGCTGACCAGTCCAAACATGCCCATGTCCTTGGCGGCGGCTTGTGCCTCCACGAGGTGCCAGCCGGCAAAGTTGGAGGAGCCGAAGTACAAGACCTTGCCCTCTTGACGAAGAACCGAGAAGGCTTCCCAAATTTCTTCCCACGGAGTGTTGCGATCCACGTGATGCATTTGGTACAGGTCGATGTAGTCCGTTTGCAAACGCTTGAGTGATGCTTCGCACGCGCGGCGAATGTGGAGAGCCGACAACTTGGATTCATTTGGCCAGGCTTCAGGTGAGCCAAAAGGCGCCATCACGTTGTGGAGTTTGGTGGCCAGGACAGTCTTTTCTCGGCGACCAGCACCTTGGGCGAACCATTCACCGATGATTGTTTCTGTCGCACCGGCACCGCTGGGACCGCCGTACATGTTCGCGGTATCGAGCACATTGATGCCGAGCTCGAGGCCGCGGTCGAGCAACGACTTGCCTTCATCAGCCGGTGTCGTCCAGCCAATATTCATGGTGCCCAAGATTAGGCGCGAAACTTTCAGGCCACTACGGCCTAGTTGGGTGTACTGCACGAAGTGTCCCTA
This sequence comes from Bifidobacterium breve, assembly GCA_945881995.1. Taxonomy (GTDB): domain Bacteria; phylum Actinomycetota; class Actinomycetes; order UBA12327; family UBA12327; genus AcAMD-2. Next base: position 9,147 of record CAMCVY010000026.1, read on the forward strand.
ATTGTTGGTGGGGAAAAAGGTTTCCCACTTGGCATCGATGTTGGGGAATGCGTTAGGTGCGAGTTCCTCGAGGAGTTCGCGCGAAACGGGGGCCATCGTGGCGGGTCCACCCTCTGATTCGAATTGCCTGGTGGCATCAATGATGACGCGAGAGGTCAGACCGCGCCTGGGTGCGGATGGGTCAAGGGGCACGCCCTGGCTTTGCGGGATCAAGACCGTGCCAGGCACTGGCTGCCAGCGCGACCCCAGCGATGCCATGACGTCGTCGAGTCGGTAGATGTTGACATCCTTGTCGACCACGATGACGACCTTGGCCAAACCTGATGACGATGATGCAGCCAGGCCAGCGGAGATTCCTTGGCCTGGGCTGGTCTTGTTGATTTGCACGATGTAGACACCCAAAGCTTGCAGGAGCATGTGCATGTTTAAGAAGCCTGGGACGGAGCGGCGGAATTGCGCACGGAAACCGGCTTCTACAGGAGCAGTGCAGTACGCGCGCGCGATCCCGGTGTACGCGTTCACGATGATCGGCTTTGGGCGATGGGTAATCGCGGTGACGTTCATAAAGAAGTTTTCTTCTTTGGCGCGTCCAAGGTATCCGTACAGTTCTGCGAACGGCCCTTCTGGCAACAGTTCGTCGAGCGGGATTTCACCCTCAATGACCATTTCTGCGTGGGCCGGAACCATGATGTCCGAGTGTTCACTCTTGACGACTTGAACTGGCTTACCGCGCAATCCACCAGCTAGAGCGAGCTCGTCGCCACCCATGGGGCCGCCCAGTTTCGTCGACGATGCGGTGAAGACCAGGGGATCGGCGCCCATGACGATGGAACACTTCATCGTCTTTTCGCCGCGCTGCTTGGCGGCCATGATCATGCGCCACCCGTCCTGGGTGGGTTCCGGATTCACCCCAATTTGTCGCGGCCCCTTGATTTGGCAGCGGTAGGTACCAACGTTCGTTCCCAATTGAGGGTCAAGCATGATCACGGAACCGGTCGTCATGTAGCGACCGGCGTCGGCTGGGTTGGTTTGGATGAACGCAAACTTGGTCAGGTCAATGTCATCGCCAGTCAAGACGATTTCCTTCACCGGTGCTGCGGATGCATCCACCACTTCAGGATCAATTTTAGCCAGGCCGCCAAAACCCATCTTCTTTTCCACTAGGTCCAGCGTCTTTCGATACATCTGTTCGTGGTTGTCGGTGATTTCTTCCATCGGTACGCCAAGACACAAGGCTTCCGATGCCCACGGCCCGAAGGCATTGGCCAAGAGCGGACCTTCAACCCATTCACCATCAATCTTGACTCGATCAACGAGCAAGGCCGGAGCCTTCCAATAGCCCAAGCGTTCAATGGAGCGGTAAACAAAGGCCGTGGTCTCGTATTCGTCCTGGTTCATTTCAGCGACGTGAACGAGGTTTCCGGTCGCTTCCATCGCGCGGATGTACTCACGCAGGGAGTCATAAGGGCCAGTCCACGGAACTTCCTGGATTTCGTGCTCGTGAACGATCTCGTCGTAGAGCGGATTAGCGATCTCTTCTTCCACGACCTCAGCGACGGGAGCGACGAAGGGTTCTGGTGTGGGCGCTGGCTCAACCGGTGGTGGGGTGAGTGGTCGAAATTCCTCAGTCGGTGTAGGTGCAGGTGCGGGTGCTTCAACAGCAGGTGCCGGTGCTTCAACAGCAGGTGCCGGCGCTTCAACCGGAGGTGCCGCCGCTGCCACGGGTGGCGGGAGTTGTTCGGTTGGCAACGGTGGCGGAAGTTGTTCGGTAGCAACCGGTGGTGGAAGTTGCTCGACCGGCACGGGTGGTGGCAGCGTTTGAGCTGGTGGTGCTGGAGCCTCGGATGCTGGAGCCTCGGGTGCAGGAGTTGGCGGAACGGGCGTCGGTGCTGGTGCTGGTGCTGGTGGCGGAGTGGGAATCCCTGTCATCATCTCTCGCACTGCGTTAAGTGCAGCCTCTGATGGCATGGCTGACGGTAAGGGGCTACCGCTGGTCTGCGTCATTACGAACTCCCAAGGCCTTACCCATCAGATGAAGGTCTGATTGTGTCGCCTCAGGCATGACTTGCGCTAGGGCAAACGGTCAAGTTCAGCCAAGTTTGGTCAGAATGTAATCAATGCAGCCGGTCAAGGCGCGAACGTCGGCTGGCTCAATGGAGGGGAACATCGCCACGCGCAGTTGGTTCCGGCCCAGCTTGCGATACGGCTCGGTGTCCACCACGCCGTTGGCTCGCAGGATCTTGGCGATCTCGGCGGCGTCCACGCTGTCGTCGAAGTCGATGGTGCCGATGACCTGTGAGCGCAGTGATGCGTCGGTGACGTACGGCGAGGTCAACGGGTTGGCTTCGGCCCATGAGTACAGGTGGGCGGATGATTCCGCAGTGCGCTCGTTGCACCACGACAGTCCGCCATTGGCGTTGAACCAATCCACCTGCTCGGCCATCATGAAGATGGTCGCCAAGGCGGGGGTGTTGTAGGTCTGGTCCGCGCGCGAGTTTTCAATCGCGGTGGACAGATCAAGGAAAGCGGGAATGTGGCGGCCGGTGGCTGAAATTTCAGCGGCACGCGCAATGGCCTTGGGGCTCATCAAGGCGAACCACACACCACCATCAGATCCGAAGCACTTCTGTGGGGCGAAGTAGTACACATCAAATTCGGCAGGGTCAACCAAAAGTCCACCGGCACCACTGGTGGCATCAAATGCCATCAAGGCATCGGCGTCAGCACCAGCAACACGGGTGGGCTTGATGGCAACACCGGTTGAGGTTTCGTTGTGCGGGGTGCCGTAGAAGTCGATACCGGCTTCGGCCTGGAACGAAGGGGCACTTCCCGGGTCAGAGTTGATCACGGTTGGTTCCCCGAGCCACGGTGCGTCCTTGGTGGCCTTAGCGAACTTCGATCCGAATTCGCCAAACGTCAGGAACTGTGCGCGGTCGCGGATTAATCCGTACGTGGCAACGTCCCAAAATGCTGTCGATCCACCATTGCTGAGGACTACTTCGTAGTCGTCGGGGAGGGAGAACATGTCCCGCAGTCCCGCACGCACTCGACCCACTTGGCTCTTCACCGTCTTTTGACGGTGTGAGGTGCCGAGAAAACTTCCCGCAACCTCGGCAAGTGCGCTGACTTGTTCAGGACGCACCTTGGAAGGACCTGCACCAAAGCGACCATCCACGGGCAGTAGTTCGGCGGGAATGATGATCTCGGGGGTAGTCATAATGAGTAGTGATCCTTCGTTTTGGTGGGTTTAGATCGTGTACTTAGGGGCGATGAGTGCAGGGTCCCAGCCGTCAACAGCTTCGGGGTGGCGTGGACCTGGTCCGACATAACGAGCAGATGGTCGAACGAGGCGACCAGTCTTCTTTTGTTCCAAAATGTGCGCGCTCCAACCAGCAAGACGTGCACAGGTAAACATCGCGGTGAACATGTGCGAGGGGACTTGAGCAAAGTCCAAGACAATAGCGGCCCAGAACTCAACGTTGGTTTCTAGGACGCGATCTGGTCTGCGTTCCCGCAACTCGGCGAGAGCGGCTTGCTCAAGGGCAACCGCGACTTCGTAGCGGGGGGCGTTCAATTCCTGGGCCGTGCGACGAAGGACACGGGCACGGGGGTCTTCGGCGCGGTAGACGCGGTGGCCAAATCCCATCAGGCGCTCGCCGTTGTCCAAGAGTTGCTTCACGTAGGCGCGCGCATCGCCCTGGGCTTCGACTGCTTCAATCATGTGCAGCACGCGTGACGGTGCTCCACCGTGGAGCGGGCCACTCATCGCGCCAATCGCTCCCGAGATCGCTGCGGCAACGTCCGCTCCCGTCGATGCGATGACGCGGCTAGTAAAGGTGGAGGCGTTCATGCCGTGTTCGGCGGCAGAAACAAAATAGGAGTCAACAGCTTGTACGTGGGCCGGGTTGGGCTCATCACGCCAGCGCTTCATAAAGCGCTCAACGATGGTGTGGCCTTGATCAATTTCGCTTTGCGGAACCATGGGTTTGCCGATGCCGCGGGCCGACTGTGCGACATAAGACATCGCCATCACGGAAACGCGAGCCAAGTTGTCGCG
>CAMCVY010000027.1 GCA_945881995.1 Bifidobacterium breve
CGGTTGGCTTGACGGTGCCGTACGTGTGATCCCCAACTGGGAAACAGTGTTGTTTGGTTACAACATCAGTTGGAACATCCTCTTACCAGCGTTGATCATTCCGGGAATTATGTTCACGCTCTTGGCTGTGTACCCCTGGATTGAAGCCAAGGCCACCGGGGATAAGCGTGAGCACCACTTGCTTGATCGTCCACGCAACGCTCCAACTCGCACCGGTCTCGGTGTGATGGGCATAACGTTCTACGTGTTGATGTGGATCAGTGGTGGCAACGACATCATCGCTCAAGCCTTCAGCTGGTCAATCAACTCCATCACGTGGACCATTCGAGTGCTGATGTTTGTGTTGCCACCCCTCGCCTTCGTCATCACGCGTCGTGCTTGCCTTGGCTTGCAGCGGCGCGACCGAGACAAACTCCTGCATGGCCGCGAAACCGGCATCATCAAGCGGATGCCTTCGGGTGAGTACCTTGAAGTCCATGCTCCCGTCAGTTCAGCGACTCGGGCCAAGTTGATCGCCTCTCGCGAAAGCGATTATGCGCCCATCGAGGCTCCCCCAGCCGTTGACGCCAACGGTGTGAAGGCTCCGAAGAAGGGTCGTTTGGGAGTCAAACTCTCGAACTTCTACTTCGCCAACCGGGTCATTCCTCCCACCGACGAGGAAATCTCTGAGGGTCAACACCACGCTGCAGACGACCTAGAAACAGTGCGTCCCAGCGGACAGATCACCAGCGGCCACTAGCTTGGGACCGGGCTCAGGGGGTATCTCCTGAGCCCACATGCAGGGCCCGTAGCAGATCCAACTCCAGTTGCGTGGCTTGCGCGCCGGCCAACATCTCGATCGTGCGAGGGCGATCTAACGGCACCTCGAACTCAGCCACTATCTGCGCCGGACGATCGCTAAAGACATAAATTCGGTCTGAGAGTAGGACTGCTTCACGGACATCATGAGTAATCAAAATCACGGTTGGTCGGTCTACGCCCCAGATCTGTTCAAGCCACAGTTGCAGCTCGGTTCGCGTGATGGCATCCAAGGCCCCAAAGGGTTCGTCCAAGAGTAACATGTCCCGACCCTGGGCGATGGTGCGCGCCAGAGCAACACGTTGGCGCATCCCACCAGACAGTTGATAAGGCAGTGCGCGAGAAAACTCCTCAAGGCCGAAGGCAGGAAGGAGCAAACGGGCCTGGTCTCGAGCCGCTCGCTTGCTCAGTCTCCCAGCGACTTGGTAGCCCAGCCCGACATTGTCGACCACTGTTCGCCATGGCAGGAGCGCGTCATTTTGAGGCATCCAGGCAAAGGGTTGCCCTGATTGATTCAGCGGCGCCCCATGGATAGTGATTTCACCAGTTGTTGCCTCTTCGATTCCGGAGAGGATAGAAAGCAATGTTGACTTACCGCATCCGCTAGGGCCCAAGATCGAAACAAACTCTCCCCTACCCACGTCGAGGTCCATCACACCGAGGACGTCAAGATCTCCAAAAGATTTTGACAGGCGCCTCAATGAGATCGCTGGGATTTTTGTCATAATCCGATCACATCCGATGACTGCGCTAAGCCATCTCCAATCAGATTCACTGAGACACCTCTCGAGACTGCGTGTACCAAGGGATAGCAAGCCTTTGAACCAGGACAGTCAAGGCGTACAAGACCAACGTAAGAGTGGCGGCGACCAACACCCCTGCAAGGACTAAGTCAGTACGAAATGACCCACTTGCTCCCTGGATATAGACCCCGAGCCCATTAACGGCTCCGGCATATTCGGCAAAAATTGCCGCAACGACGGCATAGGTAATGCCAATGCGAAGGCCAGTAAAGAAACCTGGCATGGCCGACGGAAGCCGCACTAAGCCGAACACCGTGAGAGTGCCTGCACCCATAGTGCGCAAAAGTGTGACGCTGTCACGCTCACTTGATGCATATCCATCAATCAACCCCACAACAATGGGGAAAAACGTCACCAATGTGACTAGCAAAATTTTGGGAAAGAACCCGAAGCCAAACCAAATAACAAAAAGCGGGGCTAACACGACGAGTGGAATCGTTTGGCTACCGATAAGTAGCGGCATCACCGCGCGATTCGCCCTGGGGGAAACATCAAGAAGTATGGAAATGAGGAAGGCGAAAATCACGGATATAACGAACCCGACGAGAACTTCACGAAGTGTGGGCAGTGTGTTGGCCACGAGGGACTGACGATCTGCCCAACCTGCCTGTGCCACTCGGCTAAAAGGCGGAAGGACGGTGTCCCCGATAGAACTATTGCGAGCATAAATTTCCCACGCGCCGACAAAGACGCCGATCATCAGCAGCGGAGCGACAACTCGATTCAGTGGCTGTCGAAATCCACCTTCAGCGATCGTCACTTGACGTCACTTCGGCGACAAATCATGTTGCGGACGATACCCCAGACGATAGGTTGATGCTCTACCGACTGAGGATTTTCACAGCGAAGATCAACCTCTCTTACACACGGGATACACTCTGTAAATGCTCGCAACACAAAAGAATGAGGAGCGATCGCACTCATGAAATCCCGGACTCGTTTCACTATCGCACCTGCACTTGCTGCAGTTTCTGTGTTAGCCATTTTCCTCACGGCGTGTTCCTCCCCCAACCCGAGCCCCCAGGCTGCGCCAACCACTGGTGCGCCTGCAAACGTGACCATCGCGCTTGATTTCACGCCGAATACCAACCACATCGGGATTTACGTTGCCCAAGCCAAGGGTTATTTCAAGGATGCATCCCTGAAAGTCAAGATCCTGCCTTACAGCTCTACTCCAGCTGAGACGCTCGTTGCCAACAAACGAAGCGATTTCGGGTTCTCCTATTCCGGTGGGACCGCGTACGCGCGAGCTGCAGGTCAAGATGTTGTGCAGGTGTACGCCAACATTTCCAAGAACCAGTACGTATTGGCCTATCGAGCAAGCGACACCAGCATCAGTTCGCCTAAGGATCTCGATGGCAAAACGTATGCTGGGTTCGGTACCCCCGACGAGAGCGCCGAGGTATCCACTGTCATCAGGAGCGATGGTGGCAAGGGCGAATTCACCAAAGCCGTTCTTGATACAGCAGCTTATGAAGCTGTTTACGCTGGCAAAGCAGACTTCACTATCGCGGCAACCACCGTGGAGGTCCTAGAAGCCGAGGAAATCGGGAAACCTCTGAAGTACTTCGTTCCCGAAAAGTTCGGATACCCGGCAAATTACTCGAGCAGCATTATCTCCAGCAATGCCTACTTAAAGAGCAATCCAGAAGTGGCTAAGCGCTTCTTGCGCGCTGTTCAACAAGGCTATGAGTTCGCTCAGGACAACCCCAAGGAAGCGGCTGCCATCGTGGTCGCAGCCAATAAGTCCGTGCTCAAGAACCCAGCCCTGATTGAAAAGAGCGCCGAACTTCTGGCAAGCGACGGCTACCTACGCAACAAGGATGGAAAGTTCGGCACCATCGACGGCGACCAGTGGCAACGTTTTGGGGATTTCCTCTTTGACAACAAGTTGCTGGCCGGAAAAGACGGCAAACAGCTCACCCAACGGCCAGATTGGTCAACGTTTTATACCAACGCCTTTGTTCCCGGCCAATAACCAGGACCCGCTACACAGTAGCTGAGCGCTTACCCCACGACTTCCACGACAAGTTCCAGTCGCCATATCCGTTGGTCAAGGTCATGGGCTTGAGCGAACCGGTGTATTCCACCGGGTCTCCAACCTTGGCGAAGTCATAAATCCATGAGGCATTGCTCGTACTCATGCCAGTGCACCCGTGACTGACGTTGCGTCGACCCTGTGCGCCTACTGACCACGGTGCAGCGTGAATGAACTCGCCAGAGTTGGTCAGCCGCATGGCGTACTCAACCTTGAGCCGATAAGCCTCACTCGAACCCCTGGGAATATCCACCGTGACGCTGTCCATGATGCGTGAGCGCTCCTTGGACATGATGACCTTGATGCCGCTGCGCGTGGTGAAACCTTCTTTACCCGTGGTGATGGGAATGGTGCGCACCACAGAGCCACCGCTTGTCACCGTCATCTGTTTGGTATCAATACCCACCTTGAGAACCGTGGTTTTACCAATGCGGAAACTGCGCGCGACTGATGCGGACCCGGTCTGGTCATTGCCAATGCTCACATCACCCAAAGAGGCTCGAACGGTGACCTCGGTGCCTGCTGGCCAGTAGTTCTTCGGGCGCCAGTGCACTTCCGAATCGCTTACCCAGCCCCACGCACCTTCCACGACGGGTGTGGACGAAACACTCAGGGCACTTTGGACGACGGCCTGATCCGATGGCGCTCGACTCAACCGAACGATGATGGGCATTCCAACCCCAACGACAGCATTTTCCGCTGGCGAAATACTGGCACTCACCAAGTCCGCGTTACGCACTTTGAACGTTGTTGACGCGGATGTGGAGAGCCCTTGACGGTCAACGGCGAACGCTTGTGCGCTGAACGTCTGGCCAAAGGGCAACGTTTGTGGCGACGATGTCCACACATCTGCCGCCGGTGAGAGCGCTCCTGACATCTGGGTGCCATCGTTCGCTCTAATAACGACCGAGGTGAGCTTTCCTCCCGCCGCAACAACCTTGATTTCAGCATCGGGGGCAACACTGGCCTGCGGGTCACCGGGCGCAAACAAGACGGTCGCGCTGGATTTCGTCGATCCGGTTGCAGGGGTAACCAGCGACAAATCTGAACCAGAGTCAGTGTTGGTTCCGGCCCCACCGTTGGATGCAGAACTATCGGTCGACGCTCCAGAGCAAGCCGTCAAGGTCACGCTCACGGAGAGCACGATGCAGGCGGCGATGACGGTGGGGGAAGTTCGCTTCATAACATGTCCAAGTATGCGCGCAGAAGAGCGAATTTGCTTCTTTGACAGGGCAGAAAACGCCTAAAGACTGGCTTGTTCGCCGCGGTAGTACTCAAAAACAAAGCCCACCAGACTCAACATCAAGCCCAAAACGGCTAGGAAGAACAGCCACCAGCCCACAATCAGACCGGTGCCGGTCAAGGCGGCAAAGAACCCGACGGGTAACGGCCACCACGAGTTGGGGCTGAAGAAGCCGTACTCCCCCGCGTAATCCACGACATCAGCTTCAAGCGCATCCTCGGGACGCGGATCTACCTGGCGTCCGGTGAACAGAAGGTAGAAAGCGATCAAGAATGCAATGCCGCCAGTTAATGCGAGAGCAGTTGTTCCCACGGGCTCCTGACTGAGCCACCAGTACAGACCACCCAAGATCACGTACATGATCGTTCCGGCTCCAAAGAGGTATCCCTCGACCTTCACTTGGCTGCTCCGTTCGCTGCAACACGAGCTTCGAGGGCTGCGTATTCCGGGTGGTTCAGGTCGAATGCAGGACTTTCTGAACGAACGCGTGGCAACGTCACAAAGTTGTGGCGTGGTGGTGGGCACGACGTAGCCCACTCCAGTGATCGTCCCCAGCCCCATGGGTCATTGGTTTCGACCTTAGGAGCGGTGCGCCACGTCTTGATGACGTTCCACAAGAAGAACAGGGTGGAAATTCCCAGAAGGAAAGATCCAAGGCTAGAAATTTGGTTCATGCCGGCGTAGCCATCTTGTGGTAAGTAGTCCGCATAGCGACGAGGCATGCCCTTGACTCCCAACCAGTGCTGAATCAAGAACGTGGTGTGGAAGCCGATGAACAGCAGCCAGAAGTGGATTTTGCCCAAACGCTCGTCGAGCATCTTGCCGGTCATCTTGGGCCACCAGAAGTAGAAGCCAGCGAACATCGCAAACACGACAGTGCCGAAGACGACGTAGTGGAAGTGAGCGACCACGAAGTAGGAGTCCGACACTGCAAAGTCCAGTGGCGGCGCGGCCAAAATGATGCCGGTCAATCCACCGAACAAGAAGGTGACCAAGAAGCCGATCGACCACAACATCGGCGTCTCAAAGGACAACGAACCGCGCCACATCGTGCCGATCCAGTTGAAGAACTTCACGCCAGTTGGTACCGCGATCAACATCGTCAGTGCTGCGAAGAAAGGCAGTAGGACTCCGCCGGTGACGTACATGTGGTGGGCCCACACCGACATCGACAAGCCAGCAATAGCCAAGGTGGCGAGAACTAGCCCCTTGTAACCAAAGATGGGCTTGCGACTAAAGACCGGAAGGATTTCCGAAATAATGCCGAAGAATGGCAACGCCAGGATGTAAACCTCGGGGTGACCGAAGAACCAGAACAGGTGCTGCCACAAAAGTGCCCCACCGTTATCGGCATCAAAGATCAGGGCGCCAAACTTGCGATCGACCTCCAGCACGAGCAAACAGGCTGCTAGCACTGGGAAGACCATGATGGCCAACACCGAGGTCGCCAAGATGTTCCACGTAAAGATAGGCATGCGGAACATCGTCATGCCGGGCATTCGCATACAGATGATCGTGGTGATGAAGTTTACCGATCCCAGAATCGTTCCCAGGCCAGAAAGAGCCAGACCCATAATCCACATGTCCGCGCCCAGGCCGGGTGAGTTAACCGCGTCGTTGAGAGGTGCGTAGGCAAACCAACCAAAGTCAGCTGCGCCTTGCTGGGTCAAGAATCCGGCGGTCACGATGATTCCGCCAAAGAGGAAGAACCAGTAACTCACCATGTTCAAGCGTGGGAAGGCCACGTCCGGCGATCCGATTTGCAACGGCATGATGACGTTCCCGAATCCAACGAACAACGGGGTCGCAAACAAGAAGAGCATCAACGTGCCGTGCATCGTGAACATCTGGTTGTACTGCTCGTTGGTGACGAACTGCAAGCCAGGCGAAAATAGCTCGGCCCTGATGACCATGGCCATCAAGCCAGCAATCAGGAAGAACACGAACGAGGTAATCAAGTACATGTAGCCGATCACCTTGTGGTCGGTGCTCGTCACCCAACTAATCACCACTGCGCCCAACGAGCGCTGCTTAGGCGACGCGGGGCTATTAGCCGGCGAGGCGGTCAATGGCTCATCAAGGAGGGTCATTTGTTGTCGCCCTTTCCGCCAATGGTGGTGAGCCCCTGGCCCTTATCTGCTTTATTTGAAATGCGTGATGACTTGAGTTCACCATTTTGACCACGCGCCTTGAGTTCGGCTATGTGGGCGAGGTATTCCTTCTTGGTGACAACCTTGACGTTGAAGAGCATCCGCGAGTGGTCGATGCCACACAGCTCGGTGCACTTGCCCGAGTAGGTGCCCAACTTATTCGGGGTGAGCTCGAATTGGTTGGTGCGACCGGGGATGACGTCCATCTTGAACAGGAAGGCCGGAACGTAGAACGAGTGGATCACGTCCGGTGAATTCAAAACGAAGCGCACCTTCTCGTTAACGGGCAACCACAGGGTCGGCCCGGTGTAGCCCACCGCGGGATCCTTGGCGCTGACATCGACTTCGGTGTTATTGGTGGCCGGCTCGCCCACCTCATAGGCTTTTTCTTCGATGTAGTTAAACGTCCAGGCCCAGCGGAATCCGACAACTCCCACCGTGTGGTCGTAATCGGAGGAAAGCTTGGTTAGCTTGGTTTCATCGCGTGCGGTGAAGTAGAAGAGGACACCGATCATGACGAACGGGATCACGGTGTACAAGATTTCCATCGGCATGTTGTACCGCGTCTGCTCGGGGTATCCCGGACGACGACGACGACTGTAGGCAACTACAGCCCAAGCAATTAATCCCCACGTAATGGCACCAACAACGAGAGCTGCGATCCACGAGGTCTGCCACAAAAATAAGATGGTGTTTCCCTCTTCGGTGGCCGGTTCCGGCATGGCCAAGCGAGGCATCTCTTGGGCAGAACATCCAGCAAGAGTGGAAGCCAGAACTACCAGTCCTAAGGCCAACCACTTGTGTCGCGAAACCGACCCAGCCTTGCTGGTGTGGCTCGAGATTCGGTGCGGGCTCACGCGTTGCCTTTCTTGCCATTCACGAGCACAAAGGTGGCAGGGTTCAGGCGGGCGCCACGCCTAGTGCGAGGGTGTTTTCCTTCGTGCTAACCCTACGCCAGAGTGCCTGTCCAGTGTGTAAGGGTCCGGCGGTAGGTTCACAGCGTGGCGTACCTTGATGCGGGCAGTTCGCAGCCGTTAAATCCGGCGGGACAGCGCGCCTTCCTCCAGGCCCTTGCTGATGGATGGGCCGATCCCGCTCGTTTGCACGCTGAGGGCCGAAAGTCCCAACTTCTGGCCGAAGAAGCGCACCAGACCATCGCCGAGGTCCTGGCTGTGCGACGTGACGAACTCCACATTCTCAGTTCAGGAACAACTGCTGTTCATTCCGCTGTTCGTGGACTCAACCATGCCCGTCGCCGCGAGCAATCTCGCGTTGTGGTGAGTGCGGTTGAACACAGCAGTGTGATCAACGCCACCCGCTCACTCGATAACGCAGAGACCACCCTCTTACCCGTTGACTCGATGGGGCTGGTCAATGCCGCTGAACTTGAAGCGCTCCTCACCTCAGATGGTGCGCGGTTGGTGTCCGTGCAATCAGTCAATCAAGAAACCGGAATCCAGCAGGACACTGACGCAATTGCTGGGCTATGCCAAGCCCATGCAGTCCCCTACCTCGTGGATGCTGCGCAGAGCGCGGGCCGGGCCGAGATTCCCCAACAGTGGGATGTGCTCACAGCGAGCGCACATAAGTGGGGCGGCCCCGCAGGCATTGGCCTACTGGTCATTCGCACCGGCACGCCATGGCATCCCTCGGATGCAACGCACGCATTAGGAGTGTCAGGTCAGGGCTTTCCCAATATCCCCGCCCTCATGGCAGCAGCTGCCTCGCTCGTACAAGCCGACCAGGACCAACGGGGAAACCGCGAACGCCTCAAGGCGTTGAACAACCGCATTCGCATGGTGGTCAACGGAATTGACGGCCTTGATGTTGTTGGGCACCCAACACAACGAGCAGCTCACCTACTGACCTTGAACGCGCCCCGCGTCGCCGGTGATGTGATCGTTGAGCATCTGGACCGGCTAGGAATCAGCGTTGCTTCAGGATCTGCGTGCTCAAGCATGAGCCTGGATCCATCACATGTGCTGCTCGCCATGGGCATCGAAACCTACGGAAACATCCGTATCGGATTAACCGATAGCACCACTGAAACTGACGTTGATGAATTCCTTACTGCACTGCCTCGCGTGCTTCAAGCCATAGGCGCACCGCTCGGCGACTAAGCGCTTCAAAGTTGATTGTCGGTGCAGCAAGTGCCTGCTCGAGGCGCACAACATATTCAGCCCTCGGCAATTCCACGGCACCCAAACTTGCCAAGTGGTCAGTGCGCCATTGCACATCTAGCAGATTGCGTGCATCACCATTGGCGTCCAGTATCGCCTTGAGGTGCACCAGAGCAACTTTGGATGCATCTGGAACGACGTGGAACATGGATTCTCCTGCAAAGAATCCTCCGATACTGACGCCGTAGAGGCCGCCAACCAGTTCGCCTTCGCTGGTCCGGACTTCAATGCTGTGGGCCCAGCCCAATGCGAAAAGTTGGTGGAACGCGTCAGTGATCTCGTCATCAATCCACTGCCCGTCCTCATGCCCTCGCGCACAAGCGGCCATCACGGCCGAAAAATCGGTATCAACCGTAACCTGAAAACGCTTCAGCGATCGACGCAAAGACCGGGAGATATAGACGTTGTCCATCACTGCGCGCGGATTAGGCGACCACCAGCCCACGGGACGCTCATCATCAATGTTGACGTGCATAGGGAACAACCCACTGCGATACGCCGCCAGCAATGTTCCCGGTTCAAGGTCAGCGCCAACTCCGACTAAGTCCTCGTCGTCTTCAGCCAGTGCTAGGTCGGGTAAGTACCACTGATTAGGTGGCGGCTCGACCGGCGGATGCAAACTCATGCTGACTTCAGGTGTGCTCCGAGACTTTCTGCCCCGTCAGCACCGTAGGCCTGTTCAAACCGCGCGATGAATTGATCGGTGGTGAAGTAGTACTCCTGCGTCCCCACAGTTTCAACGACGTAGGTGGCCAAGAGCGATCCCACTTGTGCACACAGTCGCGGCCCGAGCCCCCATGCCGTGGCGCTGAGGTATCCCGCACGGAATGCATCACCCACACCGGTCGGGTCGGCAATACGCTCCTCAGCAGGGACCGGAACCTCAATGGCGTGTTGCCCCTTGCTTTCCACGCGGGCACCCTTGGATCCCAGCGTTGTCACTCGAGTCCCCACACTGTCCAAAATCCGATCCGCTGACCATCCAGTCTTGGATTCGGTCAAGGCTGCTTCGTATTCATTCGTGAACAGGTACGTCGCGCCATCGATGAGCTCAATGATTTCGTCGCCACTCATGCTCGACAGTTGCTGCGAAGGATCAGCCACAAACGCGATCCCCTGGTCGCGACAGTCTTGGGTGTGCCGACGCATGGCCTCGGGGTCATTGGGTCCGATGACCACCAGATCAATGCCACCAATGCGAGTCGCGATTGGCGCCAACTCAATGTTTCGCGCAAGCCCCATAGCTCCTGGATAAAAGGATGCGATCTGCGAGGCGTTCTGGTCAGTGGTGCAAACAAAGCGTGCCGTGTGCAGGTCATCACTGATGTGCACTGAATCGGTATCGACCCCATGGCGTGTAAGCCATGCGTTGTAATCGGCGAAGTCGCTTCCGACCGCACCAACCAGAGTGGGCTTCAATCCGAGGACTCCCATGCCGAATGCGATGTTTGCTCCCACGCCGCCGCGACGTACTTCCAAGCCATCAACGAGGAAGGACACCGACAGGGAGTCCAACTTGTCCGGAATTAGGGCATCTACAAACTTGCCTGGAAACGTCATCAAGTGGTCAGTGGCGATAGAGCCGGTCACGACAACGTTCACGAATTTCCTCTTTTACTTGAAAAATGATGAAGCCCTTACGGCATAGTGATTAAACAGTATTGACGGGAACCTTGGTCGCGTACACCGCGTCTGATCTTTACCCTCGTTATGTGGACCCTCGTTATTAGGAGTTGATCGTGCGCCGGTATTTCCTGCCCATCATCGCGTGTGCCGTGGTCCTGACCGCCTGCTCCTCGACTCCCCCCGCCGGACCTGGCGCCTTAGACCTGAGTTCGCGATCAACCGCTAAGGCAGCTAATGCCGAGGGCGCTAATACCTCCGGTGCCCCGACGCCCGCACCTACTGTGACATTCCCAGCCACGCCCGCCGATGGACCGGTACTGACACCAAATCGTCAGGCCGTCACCACTGCAAGCGTGCAAACCCTGGCAACCGCACTCGGCATCGCCTCTCCTATGACTGAGCAACCTGGCGGCTGGAGTGCACCGGCCGCTGCACCCGGCACTCCTCCTGATGGCACTCCGCGCTTGATCGTCCTCAAGGACGCTCGCGCATCGTGGTTTTACGGAACCGGAACATCGTGCGACCTGTCACAACCAGTCAGTGACAACGCGGGCGGATGTGTTTCCACAGCAATCGCAGAACCAGCACCGGTCACTGCGCCCGGAGGTAGCTCGTCAACGGTTACACCCGTAGTTCCCGCCACAGTCAATGTTTCGGTTGCGCAAGTTAATACTGTTGCTGATCCACTCTTTACCGCACTGGGACAAACGACCGCTGCGCGCACGTATTTCCCTGATCAAAACGAAAGCGCTGACCGACGCACCGTCACGGGAGATCCCACCGTTCTTGATTTGCCCACGTTTGGAGCAGGGACCAACGTCACTGTTGTCATTCGAGCCAAGAAGCCGACGATCGACTCGGCCAACGGCACCCTCGCTACGTGGGAACTCAAGGACAAGTACGGCGTCGTCTCCGCGGCCGATGCACTGGCTCGCTATGACTCGCAGCCACGCCCCGAGCCGTTGCTGTGCGCGGTGGGGCCTGATGGCCAGGGCTGTTTAGCGCGCCCTGCCATCACCATCACTGGGGCAACCTTTGGCCTGATGGCGGACACCAATTCCGGTGCACCAGTCCTGGCACCAGCATGGATCTTTGCTACCTCGACCGCGGCAGTGGCAGGAGGCCAACCGACTGCAGGGAAATTCCCCGTGAGTGCGGTGCAAGATCGCTACTTAACAACTCCCTCACCTGACACTGGCCAACCAAACCCAGTGGGGACCGATATCGAGCCGACAGCGGTTCCTGGTTCAACGGGGGCAAGCGAAGGCGGTGTTCCACCGATCAGTGGAACACCGAAGTAACCGGTGAATTAGCTAAACGAGTCGCCGCAGGCGCAGGAGCCGCCGGCATTCGGGTTATCGATCGTGAAGCCCTGCTTCTCGATCGTGTCAACAAAACCGATGCTTGCTCCACCCAAGTACGGGGCACTCATGCGATCGGTCACGACCTTGACACCGTTGAAGTCCTTGACTACGTCGCCATCGAGTGAGCGATCATCGAAGAACAGCTGGTAGCGAAGACCAGAACATCCACCGGGCTGAACTGCAACGCGCAAGGCGAGGTCGTCGCGACCTTCTTGTGTCAGCAGAGCAGACACCTTGATCACTGCTTCATCGGTCAGCAAAATGCCATCGGATGTGACGGTGGTTTCGGTGGTGGTCTCAACGCTCATGCTGTACTCCTTGTTTGGTCCCCGAAGGTGTAGGTACCTATCGTGTCACACCCATAAGTCACGGTCTAGTCCACACGGCCGCAACCGAGGCTGCAAGTCCTGCCAGCGATGCAAACGGCTCTTTCATCGCCTGCTCGACTGATCCAGTGAATTCAACAACTGACCAGCACTCATCTATTCCATAAGACGATGCACCCTGCCGGCCCACCTCACAGCGCCCAGCCAGGACTAGGCACGGGCGACCTAGGGCACTGGCCCGGGCCGCTACGCCACTGATCACCTTGCCGCGTAGGGATTGGTAATCGAAGGAACCCTCCCCCGTCACGACGAGGTCTGCATTGGCGACCGCACTGTCAAATCCGATGGCATCCAAACAGGTATCAAT
>CAMCVY010000028.1 GCA_945881995.1 Bifidobacterium breve
GAGACAAGGCGAGCATCGTGGCCGACACCGTGGAGGCTCTGCTCGGCGCGGTCTACATCGATCAGGGATTGGCTGTTGCTGCTGAGTTGGTTCATCGCCTCTTCGATGGTCTGATCGCCGCGGCTTCGTCCATGGGTGCGGGACTGGACTGGAAGACGTCCTTGCAGGAGCTGGCTGCGCTTCGTGGTGTGGGCGTTCCGCGTTACAGCGTGTCCGAAAGCGGACCGGATCATCAAAAGTCCTTTGTTGCCACAGTGCATATGGGAGAGGCTGACTTCGGCCAAGGCCAGGGCAAGAACAAAAAGGAAGCCGAGCAGGCCGCTGCTCAAGCCGCCTGGCAGGTGCTCACTGAACAACCCGAAACGCTCCCTGCGGGCGAGTAGATGCCTGAACTTCCTGAAGTTGAGGTTGTGCGTTCGGGTCTGGCCCGTTGGGTAGCCGGCCGAACCATCGCCGATGTTGATGTCACTTTGGCTCGGTCGATCCGTCACCACGTTGCTGGCCCTCGTGATTTTGTGGATCGGTTGCGCGGTCGCACAGTTGAATCCGTGGAGCGACGCGGCAAATTCCTGTGGCTCACACTCGATGATGGGGAAGCACTCCTAGCCCATCTGGGTATGAGCGGTCAGTTATTGATGCAACCGCAGGGGGAGCCGGACGAAAAGCACCTTCATGTGCGCATTGGGTTCACCGATGCGGGCCGAGAATTGCGTTTTGTTGATCAACGCACCTTCGGAGGGCTGCGCATTGAAGCCTTGGTTCGCGAACCGTGGGCGGGCCGTTGGGTACCCGAGTCGGTGCACCACATCGCCCCTGATCCTTTTGAGCCCGGCTTTGATCTGATCGCAGTGGCCAAACGCTTGCGTGGCCGGCAGACCGGGATCAAACGGGCGCTGTTGGATCAGAGTTTGATCTCGGGGATTGGCAATATTTATGCCGACGAAGCCCTGTGGCTAGCGCGCCGACACTTCGCCCGCCCCACGTCCTCGTTTACTCGGCCTCAGGTGGCTGTATTGGTGGGCCACGCCACCGATGTGATGGCTGCCGCCTTGGCACAAGGGGGCACGTCCTTTGACAGTTTGTATGTTGACGTCAATGGTTCCAGTGGGTATTTCGAACGGTCCCTGAACGTCTATGGGCGCGAGGCTTTGCCCTGTCGTCGATGTGGTCGCGGGATCGTTCGCGAGCCCTTCATGAACCGTTCGTCCTTTCGCTGTCCCCAGTGTCAACGCACGCCACCGAATGCGCATTGGTAACTGACTTGCCCGACCAAGGCCGGGGTGAAGCCAAGATCATGTGCGGTTGTGATTTCACTGATCCACCCGCAGGCGGGTCGAGCCCATGGGTAGAGTGGGACCTGGCCTTCCCCTCGCCCTAACTGTTGTTTCGACTGAGTAATCAGCGCGTTCCAGCAGGTGCTTTTACGGAGTTCAGCGCGTGCATCTGAAAAGTTTGACAGTGCGAGGATTCAAATCCTTCGCATCGTCGACGACGCTGCGCTTCGAGCCGGGCATTACGTGCGTGGTGGGCCCTAATGGCTCGGGTAAATCCAATGTGGTCGATGCTCTCGCTTGGGTGATGGGCGAGCAGGGCGCTAAGTCTCTGCGTGGCGGCAAGATGGACGACGTCATCTTCGCTGGAACCGCTGAGCGAGCACCTCTTGGCCGTGCCGAAGTCATGCTGACCATCGATAACTCCGATGGGGCGCTTCCCATTGAGTACGCCGAAGTCACTATTTCGCGCACTATGTTCCGCAACGGTGGTTCGGACTACGCCATAAACGGCGAGTCCTGCCGCTTGCTTGATATTCAGGAACTTCTGTCCGACTCGGGCATCGGTCGCGAAATGCACGTCATCGTGGGTCAGGGTCAGCTGGACACGATCTTGGGGGCCAACCCTGAAGAGCGTCGAGGTTTTATTGAAGAAGCCGCAGGTGTGCTCAAGCACCGTAAGCGCAAAGAAAAAGCATTGCGCAAGTTGGATGCGATGGAAGGAAACCTCACACGTGTTTCAGACTTAACCGCTGAATTGCGTCGCCAGCTCAAGCCGTTGGGTCGTCAAGCACAAGCCGCTCGCCGAGCCGCTGTGATTCAAAGCGATGTTCGTGATGCGCGACTGCGTTTGATGGCCGATGACCTAGTGCAGTTGCGCAGGATTTCCGATGCCGAGACCGCGGATGAGGAATCCTTCCGAGCTCAGCGCGCGCAATTGGAATCGTTGCTGACCTCGGAGTTGGCCCGTGAAGCCGAAGTGCAAACCGAAGCCGCTGAACAAGCCCCAGCGCTGACCGCAGCCCAAGAAATCTGGTTCGCGTTGTCCTCGCTCAAGGAGCGCTTGCGCGGTACGGCTGAACTTGCTACCGAGCGCGTGCGCCTGAGTGCGCCGGAACCCGAAGAAGACGCCGGCGCCCGTGACCCCGAGACCTTTGAGGCCGAAGCCGCAAGTTTGAAGGATCAGGAAACAGCAGCTCAGGAAGTGGTTGCCCAAGATCGTCTGGCCTTGGATGCAGTCATTGCTGAACGAGCTGCCGCGGAAGCGCAAGTCGCCGAAGTCGAACAAGCCATGGCCGATGCTGCACGTGCGCTAGCTGATCGTCGAGAAGGCCTGGCGCAGCGTGCCGGTCACGTCGACTCGGCGCGGTCACGAGCTGAAACACGCAAGGCGGAAATCGATCGCCTCACGACATCCCGTGAGCAAGCGGTGGCACGAGCCGACGAAGCTCACCAGTCTTTTACCGCGCTCGAAACTCAAGTAGCAGGACTCGACAACACCGAAGTTGACCTGGATGAAGTACATGCACAAGCTGTTGAGCGCTTTACCTCGGCCGAAAAAGTCGTGGAGCAATTGCGCACGGACGAGCAAAGTGCCGATCGCGATCGCGCAGGGTTAACGGCGCGCTTGGAAGCTCTTGAACTAGGTATGGCCCGCAAGGATGGATCGGCCGCGTTGTTAGCTGCTGGGCAGCGCGTCACTGGTTTGCTCGGCTCGGTTGCCTCACTCATCACAGTCGAGGCGGGTACCGAAACAGCAATTGCTGCAGCACTGGGAACAGCCGCCGATGCGGTGGCTGTGTCCTCGAGCGGATCTGCGGTCTCAGCTGTTGAGTTGTTGAAGTCTGACGACGGTGGACGCGCTGGCATCATCGTGGCCGATGCGCCGCAAAGCGCTGCATCCAATGCATCGCTTCCCAGTGGTGCTCGTTGGGCCATTGATGCATTGACAGTGCCTGATTCGCTTCGCCCCGCGTTAAGTGCCGTTTTGCGTGACACAGTCTTGGTCAACTCCTTGGCCGGGGCTCGTGATGCGGTAGCCGCCCAACCCAGTTTGCGTGCGGTGACACCCGATGGCGATGTGGTGACACCCGGATTGATCGTTGGTGGATCAAGTGCGGTTCCGTCGCTGATCGAAGTCCAGGCTGCCGTTGATGAATGTCGCTCCAAGCTGGACGAGGCCAACCATCGAGTTGAGCGTGCTCGCTTTGCCTTGACCGGGGCAGTCCAAGAGCGTCTGCAAGCTCAAACCAGCGTTGAGAACGCCTTGACGCAGTTGCACGAATCAGATGCACGTATGGCCGCGGTTGCTGAGAAGCTGGGTGAGCTCGGTTCGTTGGCTCGTAGCGCCACTGCCGAAGCCGAACGCCTCGAACAAGCACTCGTCACGGCCCAGGAAGCCTACGAAGCAGACCTTGCCAAGGTTGCTGAACTGCAGGCCGAGCTAGGTGTGGCCGAGAGTCAGGCCGAAAGTGTGGGACCGGACCAAGCCGTGCGTGAATCACTGGCTGAGCAATCCGCTGCCTTGCGCGCCAAAGAGGTGGAAGCGCGATTGACGTTGCGCACGGACGAAGAACGTGCGTTTGCCGTCACCAGTCGCATTGAGAACTTGATGCAAACCGCCCAGGGTGAACGCGATGCTCGCGCTCGCGCCGTTGTTCGACGCGAACGCCGTGCACGCGAATCAGCCGTAGCTCGTGCCGTGGCCTCTGGCGCGAACATTGCCTTGGCTCGCTTGGAAGTCTCACTAGCGGCCGCGACCGTGTCCCGCCAGGAAACTGAAAAGGCGCGCGAACAACGTGACGCCGAGATGATTGGGTTGCGTACGCGCATTCGCGACTTGTCGGCTCGTATTGAAAAGCTCACTGATGTAGTCCACCGCGATGAAGTGGCTCGCGCTGAGCAACGGATGCGTATTGAGCAGGTCGAAACGCGCGCGCTTGAGGAATTCGGTGTTGCCTCAGAGCCCCTGCTAGCCGAATACGGCCCGGACCAACTCATCCCGCCATCGATGCGCGAACCCGATGCTGAAGTCGAATACGACGAACAGGGTGAACCCATTGAGGGAGAACCGATTCCTTATGTTCGCGTGGAGCAGGAAAAGCGTCTTCGCTCCGCTGAACGTGACTTGAACCTTTTGGGCAAAGTCAACCCACTCGCCCTGGAGGAGTTCTCCGCGCTCGAAGAGCGCCTGAAGTTCCTCACCGAGCAGCTCGAAGACCTCAAGAACACCAAGCGTGACCTGCTCGAGATTGTCAAACAAGTGGATGAGCGCATCGAAGAGGTCTTCACCGAGGCCTATCACGATGTGGCTCGCGAATTTGAAGTTGTGTTTAGCCGTTTGTTCCCAGGCGGCGAAGGCCGTTTGGTTTTGACAGACCCCACCGACATGTTGAGCAGTGGCGTCGATGTCGAAGCGCGCCCGCCGGGCAAGAAGATCAAGCGCTTGTCGCTCCTTTCGGGTGGTGAGCGCTCCTTGACCGCTGTTGCTTTTTTGGTCGCTTTGTTTAAGGCTCGCCCCAGCCCGTTCTACGTGATGGACGAAGTCGAGGCGGCCCTAGACGATGTCAACTTGCAGCGCTTGATTTCAGTGATGGAGGAGTTGCGAGAAAACAGTCAGCTCATCATCATTACGCACCAAAAACGCACGATGGAAATCGCCGATGCGTTGTATGGCGTCAGCATGCGAGGTGATGGTGTGACGACCGTGATCAGTCAGCGCCTGCGCGAGAGTGAAGAAGGCATTGAGCCTGAGCCACGAGCCGATGGTCATGCCGTTCCAGTCGGTGTGTAGTCACTCGGTGTAACCCCTTCCTCAAGATTGGTCGTTATGGACGTCACTACCTTGCTGGTCATCTTCAGCGCAGTCATTGCGGCAACTGTGGTGATCGCTTTTGTTTCACGCCGGGCTAAGGCAGCCGATGCCGTTGAGTCGATACAGCAGGTCGCGGAGGTTTCGGGGGCGGTCGTTGAGCCAGAGATTGCCAACGAGCCAGTGGTTCTCGCTGAGCCTGAACTTTCACGCATGCAGCGCTTGCGTTCGCGGCTGAGTGGATCAAACAATGCGCTTGGGCGTGGACTGTTTGCAGTCTTTAGTCGCGATCGACTAGACGATGAGGTCTGGCAAGACCTGAGGGACACCTTGATCATGGCTGACGTGGGTGTGGAGTCGGCGTTTGAGATTGTTCAAGCCGTTCAAGAGATTGCACGAGCGCGAGCCATTAGTGATCCGGCGGATTTGCAGGGTGTTGTTAGGGGAGTCTTGATTGACGCCATTAACCCCGGGTTGGATCGATCGTTGGCGGTGGAGCGTTCGGGTGATGTTCCGGCTGTCGTGCTGGTCGTCGGTGTCAATGGCACGGGAAAGAACACAACAACGGGCAAGTTGGCGCGACTCTTGGCATCCGAGGATCACGATGTCTTGCTGGGCGCGGCGGATACTTTTCGCGCTGCAGCAGCCGAGCAGTTGGTGACCTGGGGAGAGCGTGCGGGCGTGCCAGTGGTTCGCGGCGCTGAAGGTGCGGATCCAGCCAGCGTTGCCTTTGAAGCAGTCTCCGCAGGAGTAGATAACGATGTTGATGTCGTCATTGTGGATACCGCGGGTCGCCTGCATACCAAGACTGGACTGATGGATGAATTGAGCAAGATCCAGCGGGTCATCGAAAAGAAGGCTCCCGTCACCGAAGTGCTCTTAGTCATTGACGCCACCACTGGGCAGAACGGTCTGGTTCAGGCTAAGACGTTCGCCGATGCTGTTCCATTGACCGGCATTGCGCTGACCAAACTCGATGGCAGCGCCAAGGGCGGCATCATCATCGCCGTGCAGCGCGAACTCGGTGTGCCCGTCAAACTGGTGGGCCTGGGCGAGGGACCAGATGACTTGGCCCCCTTTGAAGTGGTCACCTTCGTGGATGAGCTCTTGACCCCTTAGGTCGTGTTACCCCTGTTTCTGCGTGTAACGCATTGTTCACACGATTCCAGGCTTTGTTTCGCGATCGAAACATCGACGGCGCGCTTTCGCAATACGCCTAGAGCAGTTTATGGAGCACAGTCCACCGCGGGACTGAACAAATGTGCTGGAGGCCTCGATGGAAATCAATGCTGGAGACACCTCATGGGTGTTGGTTTGTACCGCTCTGGTCTTTCTCATGGCCCCCGGTCTAGCGCTGTTCTATGGCGGCTTAGTTCGAGCCAAGAGTTCGCTCAACATGATGATGATGACTTTCATCGCTGTGGGCATCGTTGGTGTGTTGTGGACCTTGTTCGGGTTTTCGATTTCATTTGGTGATTCCGGTAACGGATTCTTCGGTGGTTTTGACTCCGTTGGTCTGGGTGAGTTACTTAACCAACTCGCAGTCAACGGTGGCAAGTACCCGATTCCCGCTCTCGCCTTTGCGATGTTCCAACTGATGTTCGCCATCATCACGGTGGCCTTGATCTCTGGATCAATCGCTGATCGCGCCAAGTTTTCGTCGTGGGCCGTCTTTGTTGGCGCGTGGGTCACTTTTGTCTATTTCCCTGTGGCGCACTGGGTCTTTGACTTTGGTGACGACCAACTTGGTGGATCAGGAGCAGGTTGGCTAGCCAACCGCGGAATCCTGGACTTTGCTGGCGGGACAGTGGTGGAAATCAATTCAGGTGCCAGTGGTTTGGCTCTGGCGCTGATCGTTGGTCGCCGAGTCGGCTGGCCCAAGTCGCCCATGAAGCCCCATAACTTGCCGTTAGTTCTGTTGGGTGCTGGTTTGTTGTGGTTTGGCTGGCTCGGTTTCAACGCCGGATCCTCGCTGGGTGCCAATCAGCTGGCAGCAACGGCCTTGACCAACACGGTGTTGGCCGGGTGTGGTGGATTGTTGAGTTGGCTGTTTGTCGAACGTATCCGCGATGGGCACGCAACCAGTCTCGGCGCTGCGTCGGGTGTGGTGGCCGGACTCGTCGCGATTACTCCTGCATGTGGCTTCATAGTGCCGTGGGCTGCTGTCGTCCTCGGACTCATTGCCGGTGCTGCGTGTGCATTTACCGTTGGTTTGAAGTATCGCCTAGGCTTTGATGACTCCCTTGACGTCTTTGGCGTGCACCTTGTCGGCGGAGTGATCGGTTGCTTGGCATTGGGATTTGTCGCAACAACCATTGCTAACCCAGCCGGTAAGAACGGCCTCCTGTATGGCGGTGGTTGGTCAGTTCTGGGAACTCAAACTCTCGGAGTGGTAGCCGTTCTGGCGTATTCGTTCACCGTGACGTTGGTGATCGGATGGGTGATAAACAAAGTTATGGGCTTTCGCGTTGATGAAGAAGCTGAGGTCACCGGAATTGACCTTGATCAACATCTCGAGACGGCCTACGACTTTTCAGCAGCAGGTGGCGGTGCGCTAGGGCAGCGCACCGCTCGGGCAACACACACGGAGGTCGGCTCATGAAATTGATTACCGCGATCATCAAGCCTTTCAAGCTCGACGATGTCAAAGAGGCGCTGGAGGCTGTAGGTGTTCAGGGCATGACAGTGAGTGAGGCCAGTGGCTTCGGACGCCAAAAGGGTCACACTGAGGTTTACCGTGGCGCTGAGTACACCGTTGACTTAGTTCCCAAGGTGCGCCTCGAGGTCATTGTTGATGATCCCGATGTGGATGCAGTCATTGACGCCATTGTTGCTGCCGCACAGACCGGGCGCATCGGGGATGGCAAGGTCTGGGCAATCCCGGTGGAGTCCATTGTTCGGGTCCGTACCGGAGAGCGTGGCGTCGACGCGATTTAGCGCGACGAGCATTCGTGGGTTCTGCATCAGTGAATCAGCAGGCGGTGGCACTAGCCAACGCCTACTTCACCTATGCGCGAAACGCGTTGTTTGCTGATGACAGTCTTCGCGGGCAACAGCGGCGCTTTGCCTACCAGGAACTCGTGGAGAAGTGGTTGGGCGAACTTTTTGCATTGGCCAATCCGCGAAACCTGCCCGTTGCTTTGGGTGCGGTGGGCGCACTGGCTCGTAAGGAACTCGCCCCATCAAGTGACCTTGACTTAGTGCTGCTGGGCCAGTCTTCGCACACAGCTGAAGTCGCCGATGCTTTGTGGTATCCGATCTGGGACAGCGGGATTCGCCTCGATCACAGCGTGCGCACAGCAGATCAAGCGATCGCCATCGCGCGTAGTGATCTCAAGGCAGGCATTGGGCTTCTTGACCTTCGTCATCTAGCTGGCGATGAAGTCCTGACGGATGGAGTACACAAGCAAGCCCTTGACCTGTGGCGCAGTAAGGCGCGCAAAGTGTTGCCCGACCTCAAAGCCATGGGTGAGCATCGTTCACAAACCTTGGGTGATGTGGCCTGGTTGCTGGAGCCAGACTTGAAAGATTCCTATGGGGGACTGCGCGAGTTCACGGTCCTTCGTGCCGTCGCGGCTTCGTGGATTGCCGATATTCCGCGCGGAGACACCGCGGATGCATTGGCTCACCTGCTCGATGTGCGTGATGAATTGCACTTGGTGACCGGCCGGGCCACGGATCGATTGGTGTTGCAGGAGCAAGCCGCCATTGCGGAGCGTATGGGCTATGAACAAGCTGACGATTTGCTGCGTTCGGTCTGTTTGGCTGGCCGCACGATTTCTTACGCCATGGATGAGATGTGGCAGCGTGTAGAGCGCGACCAAGCTCCACGTCGTACATCTGGACTTTTTGGTAAAGATAAGCGGACTCCTGTGCGTACGCCGTTGGCTGAAGGCGTCGTTGAGTTTGACGGGGAAGTCCACCTCGCCCGCGATGCGGACCTCGATGATCCGGTTCTGGGTTTGCGTGTGGCGGCCGCTGCGGCGCAAGGAGGGCTGCGCATTGCACCGGCAACCCTTGAGCGGGTGTCGCAAGCTGTGGTCGAGTTGCCGCAACCATGGCCTCGCGATGCGCGTGAGGACTTGGTGTCGTTCCTCGGCGCTGGTCCGCAAGCACTTGCCGTCTGGGAAGCCTTAGACCATGCCGGTTTATGGTCGCGTTGGATGCCTGGTTGGGAACGCCTGCGCGCCTTGCCACAGCACAACCCAGTTCACATCTACACCGTTGATCGCCACTTAATTGAAGCAGCGATGCAAGCAGCCGCCTTAACTCGACAAGTCCATCGCCCTGACCTCCTCATGATCGGCGCTCTGCTACATGACGTGGGTAAAGGGCTGCCGGGAGATCACACGGATCAAGGAATGCAACTCATCGCTTCCATGGGTCCGGCCCTAGGTTTTGACGAAGCTGACACTGCCATTCTCATTCAGCTGTGCCAACACCATTTGTTGCTCCCCGAAACCGCTACTCGTCGCGACCTCGACGATCCAGCCACGGTTGCCTCCGTGGTGCAAGCCCTCGATAACAGCGACGTGGATCGTCCTGAGTTACTCAATCTCGTGGCTGCCCTGACCGAAGCCGATGCCAAGGCCACCGGACCGGCGGCCTGGTCTCAATGGCGTGCGGACCTCATCAGGGAACTTGTACAGCGAACGCATCAAGCATTGCGTGGTGAAGCACATGAAAGTGATCCCACTTTGACGAGCGAGCAGTTGGACTTGCTCGAACGAGGGTGGGGAAGCGCCGGAATCAAGGTGGAAGTGACCAAACACCAATCTGCGTGGCGGGTAACTGTTATCGCGCAGGACCGCCCCGGTCTGATGGCTGATGTCGCCGGTGTGCTGAGCATGAATCGGTTGGCCGTGCGAGCGGCGACGTTGCGCACCGACCGCCATCGTGCGCTCCAAGTGTGGACAGTCCAACCGACCTTTGGTGACGCTCCAGGAGCCGAGCGACTACGTGCAGACCTGGTTGGAGTCTTTGATGAACGCATTGACCTTCAAGCACGGCTAGCCCAGCGCGAGGCGGCCTATGCCAAGCCCACGCTTGTGGTTGCGCCGGCTCGCATTGATGAAGTCGTCGATGCTTCGCAGCGAGCTAACGTCATTGAAGTGCGATCCCATGACGGACCGGCCTTGTTGCATCGCATTGGATTAGCCTTTGCGCAGTCGGGTGTGGCCGTGCAGTCGGCCCAGGTCTCCACGATGGGGTCCGAGGCGGTTGACGTCTTCTACATCACTGATGCGCAAGGGAAAAAGCTCGAGCAGTCCAGCGTTGACCGTGTGGTGCAATCTCTCGAAGCGGCTCTTGTCGTTGTGAATTGACCCGATGCGGTGGTGAAAAGCCCCTGAAGGTGTGATGATCTGCGAGCACACCTTTCGAGAGGACACTCATGGATCTGGGCCTGCAAGGACGTAAAGCAATCGTGACCGGTGGTGGTCGCGGTATTGGCCGTTGGATCACCAAGACCTTGCTTGAAGAAGGTTGCAGTGTGGCCATCTGCGGTCGCACCCAGTCCAACGTGGATGAGACAGTGGAGGAATTTTCCTCCATCGGCACCATTTATGGTGCAAGCGTTGATGTCACCGACGCGGAGCGTTTTCAATCCTGGATTGGCGAGGCTGCTGGTCAGCTGGGAGGTCTTGACCTGGTAGTCCTGAACGCTGCTATCCAGCCCAGTGGCGACGACGATGCGACCTGGGAACTCACATTTCAATCCGATGTCATGCAAGCTGTTCGTGCAGTGCGCGCCTCTCGTCCATTCTTGGCGCGATCTGATGGCGGTGCCATCGTCTTGATCAGCAGCACCACGGCGTTGAGTCCCACGACGGGACCTGGTCAAACGGCCTACGGCACGGTCAAGGCCGCGTTGATGAGTTACGGAACCAAAATGGCGGCTACCTTGGGCCCAGAGGGCATTCGCGTGAACACCGTGATCCCTGGTGTGATCTTGTTTGACGGCTCCCCGATGGATCAGATGCGTGCAGTCATGCCCGACATGATTGATCGCATTGCAGCAGGCTCCTACCTAGGCCGCGTGGGAGATCCGCAGGAAGTGGCGAACACTGTCGCATTCCTGGGAAGCCCCCGCGCTTCGTACATCACCGGTACCTCTCTTCGCGTTGATGGCGGCATCGTGAAGTCGGTGGACTTCTCGTAGTCAGCGCTGTGCCCGATAGGCTGAGGCGACATCCGTAGCCATCGAGTCAGCGAGAAGGTTTCGTGTTCGCAACACTGCAGGATCGCTTAGCCACCACCTTTAAAGGATTGCGTGGCAAGGGTCGTCTAACCGAGGCTGACATCGACGCTGCTTGCCAGGATTTGCGCGTTGCACTTCTTGAAGCTGACGTTGCCCTTCCCGTAGTGCGAACTTTTGTTGGTCGTGTCAAAGAGCGCGCCATCGGTTCTGAGGTTTCCGGCGCGCTTAATCCAGCGCAGCAGATCCTTAAGATCGTGAATGAGGAACTCACCGAAATCCTGGGCGGGCAATCGCGCCGCCTGACCTATGCGAAGAATCCACCAACAGTGATCATGTTGGCTGGTTTGCAAGGTGCAGGTAAGACCACGCTGGCCGGCAAGTTAGCGGCGTGGATGAAGGCACAGGGGCATCAGCCGCTGTTGGTGGCCGCCGACCTGCAACGTCCCAACGCCGTTGACCAACTCACGGTCGTGGCTGAGCGTGCCGGGGTAGCTATTTTCGCTCCGGAGCCAGGCAATGGAGTGGGTAATCCGGTAGCTGTTGCGCGCGATGCCATCACCCACGCCACGACAGCGCTATACGACGTAGTGATCGTCGACACCGCCGGTCGCTTGGGTATTGATGACGAACTCATGCAGCAGGCTAGCGACATACGCGATGCGGTGCAGCCGCAGGAGATCTTGTTTGTGCTCGACGCGATGACAGGGCAAGACGCTGTCGTGACCGCGCAGTCATTCCTTGATGGCGTGGGATTCACCGGAGTGGTGTTGACCAAATTGGATGGCGATGCTCGCGGTGGTGCGGCCTTGAGTGTTCGCGAACTCACCGGCCGTCCAGTGATGTTTGCCTCCACCGGCGAGAAGCTAGAAGACTTTGAAATCTTTCACCCCGACCGGATGGCATCACGCATCCTCGGCATGGGAGACCTGCTCACGCTCATTGAGCAAGCTGAACGGGCGTTTGATGACGATCAAAAATCCAGACTTGCCGACAAGGTGGCAACGGGCGAGGACTTCACCCTCGATGACTTCTTAGAACAGATGCAAGCAGTCCAGAAGATGGGATCGCTGTCTAAGGTCATGTCCATGTTGCCCGGCCTTGGTGACATGCGCGAAGCCATCGACAATCTTGATGATGCAGACATCAATCGCATCGCGGCCATCATTGAGTCCATGACGCCGGCCGAACGCAAGGATCCATCCGTGCTCAACGCGTCTCGTCGCGCGCGGATCGCGGCTGGCTCGGGGCGCACGGTCACGGACGTCAATCAGTTGGTGGATCGCTTTACCCAGGCGCGCAAAATGATGAAGCAGATGGCCAAGACCGGCGGCCTGGGGATGGGTGGCCCAGGAATGCCGATCCCGGGCATGGGTGGCCACGGTGGCAAGAAAGCCAAGCCCAAACCCGCCAAGTCCAAGAAGGGGCGCAGCGGGAATCCGGCTAAGCGGGCGGCGCAGGATGCCGG
>CAMCVY010000029.1 GCA_945881995.1 Bifidobacterium breve
GATGGTGCGCTCACTGAACTTGAGTCCAGTCTTGGATTGGACAGCGGCTCTATCGGTATCGAAGTGCAGATTGAGGACGCGAAAGGTTTGACCTACGTCGATGCCATTTCGGCGGCCTCTGCGCGTACCCAAGCGCTGCACTTTGGTCCTGGCGACTTCCAGGCCAGCATGGGCATGCCGTCGGTATCCCTTGGTCAGCTCAATCCTGATTACCCCGGTGATGTGTTGCATCACGTGTATGGGCGGTTGTTGGTGTCGGCGCGTGCGCATGACCTGCAGGTTCTCGACGGACCGTACTTGGCCATTAAGGACCTCGCCGGCTTGTCGGCGGCGGCCAAACGCGTTGCAGCCATGGGCTTTGACGGCAAGTGGGTGTTGCACCCCGATCAAATTGATGTGGTCAACGAAACATTTTCACCATCACAAGAACATTTCGACCGTGCTGAGTTGATCTTGGATGCGTATGACTACTACCTTTCTGATGCCGGCGGTGCGCGCGGCGCTGCGATGTTGGAGGGCGAAATGATTGATGAAGCCTCACGTGCCATGGCGTTAGTAGTGACCGCTCGCGGCCGCGTGGCTGGCATGACGCGCACGACAACCTTCACCCCGCCGAATTAGCCCACGTTTTTTTGTTACTCTCATTCAAGGAGTTCTCATGTCGCAGTCCACACCAGCTCAAGACAATGCCCAGGTTGTGCTTGCGACCTATGGAACGTATGCGCAGGCCCAGCGGGCAGTTGACTTCCTCTCTGATGAGAAGTTTCCGGTTCAGCACCTACGCGTCATCGGCACCGACCTGCGCATGATCGAAACCATCACGGGCCGCTTGACCTGGGCCCGCGCTGCCGCTGGAAGCGCGGTGGCCGGTATGTGGTTTGGCCTGTTCATCACCTTGCTGATTGGCCTGTTTGCCGGTGGCCCGTCCCAGTGGGCGCAGTTGGTCATCGGCGGCGTGGCTTACGGGGCCCTTTTTGGCCTAGTGTTCGGCGTGGTCTCGTATGCCGCCTCGGGCGGTCGCCGCGACTTCACTTCCACGAGCCAAACAGTGGCTACGGCTTATGAGGTCACGTGCACCAGCACTCGTTCCGATGAAGCCGCGATCATTTTGAACCGCTTGCCTTAAGCGCTTGCCGTTTCGTGAGTGAACTCCACCCAAATAGTTTTACTGTGTTCATTCACTTCCCAACCCCACGAACTGCTCAGTAGCACTACCAGCATCAAGCCTCGACCTGTTTCAGCTAGTGCAGCTTGCGGTGGTGGAGGTGGCAGCAAGTCGGGAGAATGGTCGTTGACTTCAATGCGCACCGTGTTGTCGTCAACATTGACTTCAATGGTCAGTGGAGCTTTGGCGTAAAAGATCGCATTAGCTAAAAGCTCGCCAGTGACTAACTCGATGTCGTCGTACTTTTCCTCTGGTGCACCATCCCAAAACTGCTTGAGTGAGTTTCGCACCAAACGGCGCGCCGACGGCACGAGTTCACTACCCGGCTCGGTCCAACTCTCGCGGAACAGCAGCGTCATGGAGTTCTCGAATCCATGGGCCGTTTCATTGAGTCAGGATACGCAGGGTGGGGCTCTCGCCCGCATTTTTCGCCAGACCAACTGCTGGCCGGCGAGAACGCACCCTATTGCCCACAAAGGGAAAATGGGCAATAATAATATTGGGTACAGGTGGGGACTCGCACAAGCGTGCCTGTCCACACCGGCCGAGATCACGAGGGCAAGGGGAACTACTCATGAGCACAGTGGTGCAAACCGACCAGCGAAGTCGACTCGTACTTCCAGGTCACAGCAACGAACGGTTCATCGTGCACGAGCTCGAGGATGGGAGCATCTTGTTGGAACCTGCGCGCGTTATTTCTCAAGCCCAATATGAGTACGACACGAACCCTGAACTTCAGGATTTGCTGTCCAAGGCATTAGCTTCGCCCACGGTCAAGCACACCTTCACACGTCGTAGTGAGTAGTTTCAAAGGCGCTGTTTCACGCGTTGCCCAGCAGCAACTTCTTGCGCTGGAATCGGGCGAAGATGCGGACTTGTTTAACGCGGTCGTGGATGTATGTGAATTGATTCTCAAGTATCCGGCCCAAGCGCAACGGATGTCGGCTGCATTCACAACGCAAGACGGAACAGTCCTGCGCATGCCAGTGGTGGGACATCCACCCTTCAAAGTGTTCTGGACAAGCAAAGAGCCTCGCATTGAGGCAGTGTTCCCGCACCCGTAGTACTTATCCACACCCATGGGTTGCTTTATCCTTTATGTCCGTTTTACCCTCCGTTTATGTCCGGCTCGCTTGCCCGCTTCCCCAGGGGCTCAGACCCTAAGGACCTGCTCACCGAACAGGTCCGCGAAGCCGTACGGCAGTCCGGGGTCAATCCGGTTGAGCGGCCCGAAACGGTGCGGCAATTGGTGGCTGACTCATTGGCTAACCATGAGGACGCGGTCCTGGCTGGGTCGGCAGCGCCACTGGTTGAAGCACAGGCGTGGGCGGACACGTTGGTTGATTCCATGGCGGGTTTTGGGCCCCTACAAAAGTACTTAGATGATCCTGAAGTTGAAGAGCTGTGGATCAATGCGCCCGGCCAAGTGTTTGTAGCGCGTAAAGGCCGCAGTGAACTCACCACGGTCATTCTTGAGTCGTCCCAGGTGCGCGATCTGGTGGAACGCATGCTCAAGCCATCAGGCCGCCGGGTGGATTTGAGTTCTCCATTTGTCGATGCCATGCTTCCTGATGGCAGTCGACTCCACGTAGTCATTCCAGACATTACCGCGCAACATTGGGCTGTCAACATTCGCAAGTTTGTCGCCCATGCTCATCGCCTTGACGATCTAGTTGAGCTCGGTTCGATGACGTCTTCTGCCGCAGCATTTCTTGATGCTGCTGTGCGGGCTGGACTCAATGTGATCGTGTCGGGAGCCACTCAGGCAGGCAAGACCACCCTCCTCAATTGCCTCCTAGCCGCGATTCCTTCCGCTCAGCGCGTGATTACTTGTGAGGAAGTCTTTGAGTTACAGCCACACGTTGTGGACTGGGTGGCTCTGCAAACGCGCCAGAGCAATTTGGAAGGCACGGGGGAAATCCCCTTAAGGCGCCTGGTCAAAGAGGCATTGCGCATGCGCCCGGATCGCCTTGTTGTGGGGGAAGTTCGACAAGAAGAGGCTTTGGATCTGCTGATCGCCCTCAATAGTGGTTTGCCCGGCATGTGCAGCCTGCATGCCAATTCGGCGCGTGAGGCGGTCACCAAGTTGTGCACCCTCCCACTTTTGGCTGGCGAAAATGTCAGCGCTGGTTTTGTTGTGCCAACGGTGGCTTCAAGTGTTGACGTAGTGGTTCATGTAGCCCGCGATCATCAGGGAAGACGCAGGGTCCGGGAGATCGTCGCTTTACCGGGACGCGCGGAAGAATCCGTTATTGAGATTGCTGATCTCTTTGTTGATCGCCCTGAGGGGCTCATTCGCGCTGCTGGCTTTCCTCCGCATGGTGATCGGTTTGCAGCTGCAGGCATTGATGTTCATGCACTCTTGGCCGTTGACCATGAGGTGGCGTCATGAACGCTGTCCTAACAGGAAGCTTGTTTGCCTTCGGTTTGATCTACCTGGTTGCTTGGAAGCATGATCTTTCCGTTTCGTCGTGGTTACTGCCGCTTGTCTCTTTCATCCAACGTTCGAGACACCGAGGGGCATCCGTTATTGCTGAATCAGGTGTACGGGGGTTGTCTGTTTCAGGTCTTTTGATGATTTCGCTGACGGCCGGGTTAGCGGTGTTTGTCATCTTGGCGGGGATTTCTCAGTCGGTTGTGGTCGCCGCCGTGTTCTCGACGATGGCCATGGCAGCTCCCTTCCTCGTGGTGCACGGGCGGGCCGTCCAGGCGCGCACAGCGCTGCGGGAGGTGTGGCCAGACGTAGTGGACAACCTGGCCTCGTCGGTGCGAGCTGGCCTAGCCCTTCCGCAAGCCTTGGCGCAGCTTGCGGTTCAAGGCCCCGTGCAGCTTCGACCGCAATTCGAGGCCTTCGCGCGTAATTACGAGGCGACCGGACGTTTTGGTCAATGCCTTGATCAACTCAAGGATGAGCTGGCCGATCCAGTGGGCGATCGCATCATTGAAGCACTTCGGGTTGCGCGCGATGTTGGAGGAAATGATCTCGGTCGCCTCCTGCGAACGCTGTCGGTATTCCTTCGCGAGGATGTCCGCATTCGCGGTGAATTGCAGGCCCGCCAGTCATGGACAATCAATGGTGCACGGCTGGCGGTGTCCTCGCCATGGCTTCTCTTGCTTTTCTTGTCGTTACGCCCACAAGCAGTTGCTGCCTATGACACACCTGCTGGATTGCTTGTACTGAGCGTTGGAGCTGGGTTGTGTGTCGTGGCGTATCAGGTCATGATGCGCATTGCCGTTCTTCCAAGCGAACCGCGAGTACTCCAATGATGGCCATTCTTGTTGGTTTCGTTTTCGCCGCTGGAGTTGCGCTCACGTCGCAGGCTCTCCTACAGCGACGCAGGCCCTCACTTGTGCATCAAGTCCTGGCCTACGTTCAGCCGTCGGTGAATCGCACTCGTTCGCTGATTTCACCTGGTCACCAGTCCAGGCGGGTCCAAGAAATGGTGGCTGACCTGCTCTCGGGCCTACTCGGGGATCCCAACGGGCTTGAGGAACGGTTACGCAGAGCTGGATCTTCGGAATCGTCGGGGCAGTTTCGTCTCCACCAAGTCATGTGGGGCCTCGGTGGCTTAGTAGCAGGAGCGGTCTGCGCCGTAGTGCTAGGAATTTTCAAAGATGCGGTTCGGCCAAGCACGGTCTTGGTGCTAGCTGCCGTCGGTTTGGCCGTTGGCGTGCTCGCCAGGGAGCGCAGTCTTGATCAAGCGGTTCGGCGACGTGAGGCTTTGATGATTGCAGAGTTTCCTGCCATTGCGGAAATGCTCGCGCTGTCAGTGGCTGCCGGCGAAGGTGTGGCCGGAGCGCTGTCGCGAGTAGTGGGGTGTAGTTCAGGTCCCTTGGCCCGTGAACTCAACGAGGTCCTCATCAAATCGACACTGGGCGATGGACTCGTTCACGCCTTGCGCGACTGTGGATCCACCACAAAGGTCAGGCCGGTCTCTCGCTTCATCGACGCGATGGTTATTGCTATGGAACGTGGGACGCCTATGGCCGAGGTCATGCGTGCCCAGGCCAGTGATGTCCGGGACTTGGGCCGCCGGGAATTGATGGAGTCAGCTGGTCGCAAAGAGATCGCGATGATGGTTCCGGTTGTGTTCCTTGTCCTTCCGATCACTGTTGTGTTCGCTCTGTTTCCGGGATTTTTTGGATTGTCAATCAATGGGTAAGTCAACTAATCCGAGGTAGCACCAGCTATTACGGGGAAACGGGAGGATGACATGTTCAATCGATGGGTTAACCGCGTACTCGCGGCGATGGAGTCAGACAGGGGCGATGTTCCTGGTTGGGTCCTCATCACAGTGATGACGGCCGGCTTGGTAACGGCGTTATGGAGCGTGGCTGATGGTCAACTCAAGTCCATCTTTACGAGCGCACTTCGTAGCGTGACGGGTCCGTGACCCTGCTCTCACACCTGCACGAAGACGAGGGTTCGGCAGTAGTGGATTTCGTTCTCATCGCGGCCGTGCTCGTCATGCTTGTCTTAGGCGTCATGCAGGTGTGCTTTGCAGTACATGTGCGCAACACCCTTGCGTCAGCTGCAGCGGAAGGCGCTCGCTATGCGGCAAGCGCTGACCGCAGCACGAGCGATGCACTGGGGCGCACACGCTTGAGTATTTCCCAGTCCGTGGGTTCACGGTTTGCTCGCGACATTTCCGTCAGCAGTCACGTCATTGGTGGATTGGATTTCGCTGCAGTCACAGTGCGAGCAGCTATCCCACTCGTGGGGACCTTGGGGGGTCCAGCGACTGTGACGGTTCGCGGTCACGCTCTGCTGGAGGTGCAACCGTGAAAACCCGTGATGATCGAGGCAGCGCCCTCGTTGAATTTAGTTATCTCTCGTTGTTGCTTCTAGTTCCCATGATCTATGCCATGAGCGCCGCCTTTGTGGTGCAAAGGTCTGCTTTCGCGCTGACCGCGGCATCGCGTGAAGCGGGACGGGTGTTTGTCCAAGCTAATTCGGGTGCTCAGGCCCTAAGCAATGCTCGATTGGCATCGGGGGTGGTGTTGCGAGACCAAGGAGTAAATCCGGCGCGAGTCCGGACACGATTTACCTGTGCAGCAAAACCTTGCTTATCTCCAGGTGCGCGAGTGGATGTGACCTTGTCAACCAGCGTGCCCATTCCTTTTGTCCCGGCCTTCATGAAGGGACTCAGTTCGATTCCCATGAGTGCCAAACAAAGCGTGGTTGTCGATGTTTACCGGCAGGAACGGCCATGAGTGTGAATCAACGACGAAGCGAGGATGGCCAGGTGCTGATCTTGACCCTGGGCTTCACGGTATTGGTGTGCCTTCTATTCAGCGTGGTGGTAGATGCTTCGCATCTGTATATGGCTCGACGCTCGCTTGTTGCTTCGGCTGATGCGGCAAGTTTGGCCGCAGCCCAAGGAATCAATGCCCCAGCTGTTTATGCAGGGAAGGCGACCACGACGGTTCCGCTGTCGCGAACTGCTGCGAACAAGCGACTCACGGCGTATGTGAAGTCAGCCGGATTGTCCTCCAAGTTCTATCGATTCCGAGTGGATTCCATGCGTACCAATGGTCGATGGGTCAATGTCACGCTTTCGGCGCGCGTACGGCTACCCATCTTTAATGCGATAACAGGACGTGCTGGTTCTATTGGGATGAGAGCGTCAGCACGGGCTCGCAGTGTGGTGAATTAGAACGACGGTGACTCGCGTACCCTGTGACCCATGGCATCGATGGAACCGGCTGAGGATCTAGCTCGCCTTGATTCCACGTTGACCAGTGTGGAGAAGGTGCTCAACATCCCCAAGATGCGCCAAGAGGCTGAAGAGTTAGAGGCGCAAGCTGGCGCTCCTGACCTGTGGGATGACCAAGCCAATGCACAGGCCATAACCAGTCGGCTGTCGTTCGTGCAAAGCGAGATTCGCAAAGTCAGTGAACTGCGCCAGCGCCTCGATGACGCCAAAGTGTTGTTGGAGTTGGGCGAAGACGAAAGCGATGCGGCTATTCATGCTGAAGTCCAGGCTGAAGTCCAGGCGCTCGAAAAGCTCGTCGGCGAGATTGAAGTGCGCACGCTGCTCAATGGCGACTACGACCCGCGTGAAGCACTGGTCACCATTCGCTCCGAAGCCGGTGGGGTGGACGCGGCGGACTGGGCACAGATGTTGATGCGGATGTATTTGCGTTGGGCTGAGCGGCATGGCCACACCACGGAGATTTATGACATCTCGTACGCCGAAGAAGCGGGCATTAAGTCCGCCACCTTTGCGGTCAAGGCCCCGTATGCCTACGGCACCTTGAGCGTTGAACAAGGCACCCACCGGTTAGTGCGCATTTCGCCCTTTGATAACCAGTCACGTCGGCAGACCTCATTTGCGGCTGTGGAGGTCCTGCCGGTCACGGCACAAACCGACCACGTGGACATTCCAGAGAACGAAATTCGCGTGGATGTGTTCCGCTCGAGCGGTCCTGGTGGCCAGAGTGTGAACACGACTGACTCAGCGGTTCGCCTCACGCACATTCCCACCGGAATTGTGGTGTCGTGCCAAAACGAGAAGTCACAGATTCAGAACCGCGCTGCAGCTTTGCGCGTCCTGGAATCTCGCTTGTTGGAGCGTCGTCGCCAAGAAGAGCGCGCCGAGATGGACGCGCTCAAGGGCGACACCACCGGCTCATGGGGCAACCAAATGCGCTCCTACGTCTTGCAGCCGTATCAAATGGTCAAGGATTTGCGCACTGAATTCGAGACCGGCAATGTCAGTTCCGTCCTTGACGGCGACATCGACGAGTTCATTGAGGCCGGGATTCGCTGGCGCCGGCAGTCTGAGGCCTAACCCAGACCCCAGGTCAGGGAATACGCCGGCGTACGGCACAGTTGCTATCTCTAGAGCAGGTCAACAGCCGCTCTACGAGCCATCACGATCTGGAGTCCTCAGTGCAATTGCCACCGTTGGTCGAGCCAGCAGCCGAACTCACCGTTGACGAGGTTCGTCGCTACAGCCGTCACATCATCATTCCTGAAGTGGGAATGGATGGA
Organism: Bifidobacterium breve; assembly: GCA_945881995.1. Taxonomy (GTDB): domain Bacteria; phylum Actinomycetota; class Actinomycetes; order UBA12327; family UBA12327; genus AcAMD-2. Next base: position 8,163 of record CAMCVY010000029.1, read on the forward strand.
CAAAAGCGCCTGAAGAACGCGCGCGTGCTGTGTGTGGGCGCAGGTGGCCTGGGTTCGCCAGCGTTGATGTATTTAGCCGCAGCTGGCGTGGGCACCTTGGGCATCGTCGAGTTCGACGAGGTTGATGAGTCCAACTTGCAGCGCCAGATCATTCACCGCCAAAGCGACATCGGCCGCCCGAAGGCGGAATCGGCTCGCGACACAGTCAATGAAATCAACCCGTACGTCAACGTTGTGGTCCACAACGAGCGCTTGGACAATTCCAATGTTTTGGAAATTTTTGCCCAATACGACCTGATCGTGGACGGCACCGACAACTTTGCTACTCGTTACATGGTCAACGACGCAGCCGTGTTGCTGCACAAGCCGTATGTGTGGGGTTCGATTTATCGCTTTGAGGGCCAGGCTTCGGTGTTTTGGGAAGACCATGGGCCGCAGTATCGCGACTTGTATCCCGAGCCACCGCCCCCCGGCATGGTTCCTTCGTGCGCCGAAGGTGGCGTGCTCGGCGTGTTGTGTGCATCGATTGGTTCGATCATGGGAACCGAAGCCATCAAGCTCATCACCGGTATGGGTGAAACCCTGCTGGGCCGCTTGATGATTTATGACGCCCTGGAAATGAGCTACCGCACGGTCAAGATCCGCAAGGATCCCAATGGCGAGCCCATTACCGAACTCATTGACTACGACTACTTCTGTGGCACGGTCAGCGAGGAAGCCACTGAGGCGGTCAAGGACTCCACCATTGGCGTCAAGCAGCTCAAGGACATGCTCGATGCCCGCGAGCGTGGCGAAACTGACTTTGAACTCATTGACGTGCGCGAGCCCAATGAATGGGACATCGTTCACATTGACGGCGCGACCTTGATTCCTAAGGGCGAGTTCCTCAACGGAAATGCGTTGGCGGGATTGCCCACGGACAAGCCCATCGTCTTGCACTGCAAGGTCGGTGGACGCTCGGCTGAGGTACTGGCCGTGGTCAAGGGCGCCGGTTTTGCTGACGCTGTTCACGTCGGTGGTGGCGTGGTGGCATGGGTCAGTCAGATTGAACCGGACAAGCCTTCGTACTAGGAACTAGTCCTTCTTGGGCTTCTTGCCCAACCCATCGTCGACGAAGTCACACGTCTTGTGGGTGTTGTCACAAAAGGGCTTGACGTTGCTGTGGCCGCAGCGACACAAAAAGAACTTGTCTCCTTCGCGAATGAGTGAACCATCCGCGCCGATGATTTGTGTCGTGCCTTCGACCTGGTACCAGCCATTTTCAGTCACGGTGATCTTGACGGGGGACTGTTCGCTCATAGCTCCTACTTCGTATGTGGACCGTTCAGAAGATGACATTGTTGCCTAGTGAGAGCAAAGACGCATGTATTCACGCCCTTAGCCAGGTAGTAGGCCGCGCTTGCTTAGCCATTGCGAGGAAGCCCAGCCGATGGGAACGGGAATCCAGAACGTAACCACGCGGTAGAGCAGGACTGCTGAGACCGCTGTTGCTGCGTCTACTCCTGCGGCGGTCAGAGATGCGGTCAGGGCCACTTCGACAGCTCCCAAACCACCGGGTGTGGGGACCACCGAAGCCACGGCGCTACCCACGAGAAACACCAGGGCTAAAGCTGGAATAGAGGCATCATTGCCGTAGGCGCGGACGCACGCGACCAAGGTGAAGATGTAGGCCAAGTTCATCATGATATTTCCACCGAAACCGGTGATGAGGGCCCTGGGGTTTTGCAAGATGTCAATCAGGCGCGGTAGTCCTTGGGTAAAGATCGGGCGAAGGCGCCCGATCGCGTAGCGGCGAATCGGAGCGATGATGACACCAAGCAGCACCACGATCACGACGATGCCAACAGCAATGACGATGCCTTCGGATGGACTAATGACAGACTGGGGACTCGCGCCTGCCAGAGCGCCGAAAATCAGGGCCATCAACAAACTGGCGATGACAGCGGAAACTTGCGTGATGCCTACAGAGGCAACTGCTGTTGCGGCCCCCACGCCGGATCGCTGCAAGAAGGAGGTGTTTACTCCCACAGCACTGACGACTCCTGGTGCAAAGAGTGCGTAGTAGGTCGCGGCGAAGTGGGCTAGCAGGGCAGGAAAGGCGCGAATTTTGGCAGGCGTAAACCCAATCAAGCTAAGGGTTCCGCCGACGTAGGTCATAAAGGACAAGATCAGGGCGGCTGCAACGAAAGAGAGTTCCGCTTGCCCGAAAATTTTGCCCAGATCCAGGGTTCCGATTTGGGAAATCAGCAGGTAGGCAGCCACAGACAGGCCGACTGCACTGATGATGGTGCGCCTTTGGAAGCGGGCGAGTGGCGGCTGCTCAGGAACTTCCTCGGTGCTCAAGGTGCTCATGACCTGCTGGACCTGCTTGAGCAGTCCCTTGTTGGACTTGAGCAGGGTTCGGGTTTCATCCGACATTGACAGTGATTGCACCAGCGAGGTGCAACTGGCGATGTGCTGTGCCCCCACGCTGCGCACACCTGCTTGCACGCTTCGCTCGGCCCCAACGAGGGATGCCAGCGAAACCAAGAGTTCAGCTGTATCGAGTGCGAGAGCCAGATCGCTAGCGGCAATTTCACCATCACGGAAGTCGGTCAGAACCGCGGTCGAGTCCTCGCGTAATTGAATACGGGAGGGTGCTAAGCCTCGGTGGGCAACGCGTGATTGATGGAGTGCATCCACTGTTGACCAAATTGAATCCAGGGCGTGGTCAGTCAAGATCGCAGGATCAAGCTCGCTGAGGGGCCGCGCTTGTGGATCGATGTAAGCAAGAGTTGCTGCAAAAACTCCCACTTCAGTCACAGCGACGAGTTCGCGAACGGATGCACCGGTTGCTTGGGCTGCAAAGGTGACCATGGACTCGTGTTCAAAGTTTCGCCGAAGCGAAAGGAACGCGGGTCGAGCGGCGGGGCGAATGACACGAATTTGGCGCCATAGGTAGGCCGCGATGCCGGCGCCTTCTTGATCGCGGTCAAGGACGTGAATGCGGTAGTGCTGAATCGTGCCGTTTTCCGTGGCAACCCCGCGGTAGCGACGACGCCCTCGCGATTCAAGATCAAGGCGGGTCAGGTGGGTCAGGGGTAGGCCCGCGTCGCGCAAGGCCAGCGCAATGGCCATTCCATCGGGCCGCTCACTGGGTGAACCTATGGCGTACCGGGAAATCAGGCCGATCGCGAACCCCAACAAGATTGATTCAGCAACGGCAACCAAGGTGAGAGAACTGGATAGCACCAGCGTGGTGGCAACCGATCCGACAATGACGGCCGAAAAGATTTGCCAGCGACTTCGGCCTGCAAGTTGGGCCACGGTTAACAAGGCGACGATGGCGGCGAGTGCGGCATCCAACGTCAGCGTGCGGGTGCCATCGGGCTTGACCTTGGTGAGCGCTTCGAGAAGCTGGCCGGGGGTCAGGTACTCAATGGCAAAACGCAATCCAACGGCAAAGAACGCCGCGATGGCCGCCGCCGCTAAAGCAGTCAACAGCTGGGTGTTGCGTCGCCGTGCGACTAAGTCAATGGATACGGCAACCGGGATGATCAACAGTCCCAATCCGCCAAAGAACTGCACGATGTAAATCAGAGCAGCGGGAAGACCGGTCACCACACCGATGAGGTCGGCCTCGAGGCCAGAAGTAGTAGTCACTGCGAGCGCAGTGATGACGAGCAGTGCTGCTGCGATGGCGATGGTGACGACCAATCGGAGCAGGTCGCGAGGCCGGCGCACACTGTTGGGCAGCGGCGGCTCTTCGATGACAGGCAGGCCAAGTTCTGGGAGCTGCTGGTCAGGGGGCAACGGCGTCATAGACCTTCATCGTTTCACGCCCAGTGCGCTCAGGTGGGGATGTGGTGTCAGTTGGGCACCGTGCCCCGCATACCTACGCAAAAAAGGGCCATTGTCAGACACCTACGCGACACTAAAGTCTTCCTGACGGGTGGACATTGACCGCCGGTCACGTGGCAGCCCACAGAAGCCCGGGTAGCAGAAGCCCGGGTAGCAGAAGTCCCTGTAGCAGAAGGCGAGTTCAGTTCTTGGCAACAGCAGGTCGTCGCAGTAGTGCAGATACGCCCGTCATCACCTTGGTAGCACCCGACCGTGTTGCTGGTCCGCGGATCACTCCGGACGCTGAACAACAGCGCGCTGTTGACCATGCCGCCACCGCGGGCGCTGGCCCGTTGCTGATTTTGGCCGGACCGGGAACCGGAAAGACCGCCACCTTGGTTGAGGCTGTTGCGGCTCGCATCGAAGCCGGAACGCCGGCTGATCGCATCTTGGTACTGACTTTTAGTCGCAAGGCCGCGCAAGAACTTCGCGATCGCATCGCCACTCGTTTGGGGCCAGACCAGTTGGGTGCGACGGCATGGACCTTTCACGCT
>CAMCVY010000030.1 GCA_945881995.1 Bifidobacterium breve
GGCGAAACCAATGCGACCGTTCCTAGTTCAGCCGATCCGATGACGCTGTCCGTTGACCGTGCGTTTGACCTCTTGGCCGCTAAGCGTGCCGCAGGCCCCACACCAAAGAAGACCACGGCCAAAAAGACAACCGCGAAAAAGGCCGCGCGCAAGTCCCCCACGCCACCGAAGTCCACCACCGCGCGAACAGTGAAGAAGAAGTCCGCCCGCAAGTCCTAAGTAGATCGCGGGCGTCGTGGCCCGCGACTAAGGTCTAAACCGTGACCACCGCAGCCAGCTCACCCACTACCGGCATCTTTGTCGTTTTTGAAGGTGGCGAAGGTTCAGGAAAAACGACGCAGATTGCGCGCTTGGCCGCCTTTATGCGCGCTAGGAATTTGACAGTGGTGACCACCCGCGAACCCGGTGGCACAGTGGTGGGCCAATCCATCCGTGCTCTGCTGCTTGACCCAGCAACGGGTGATTTATCACCTCGAACCGAAGCATTGTTGTACGCCGCCGATAGAGCAGAACATGTTGCCGCGGTGATCGCACCTGCATTGAGTAAGGGTGATCTGGTCCTGAGTGATCGCTACATTGATTCATCGCTGGCTTATCAAGGGGCGGGTCGCGAACTGAAGTTAGATGACGTTGCTTTGCTGTCGCAGTGGGCGACCGATTCACTGGTCCCAGACTTAACCGTCGTCCTAGACATTGATCCGCGAGTAGGGATGTCGCGCTTTGAAGGCGCCGATCGCCTGGAAGCTTTGTCACTGGACTTTCACGATCGCGTGCGCCAAGGGTTCCTTGATCTAGCGGCTCATGAACCCTCGCGTTATCTCGTAGTTGATGCAACACAGTCACCTGATGCAGTGGAGCCGTTGATCCAAGCTCGCGTTGTTGAGTTGTTGGACCAAGCATGAGCGTTTTTGATGGCCTAGTAGGTCAAGAGATGGCAGCTCACGAGCTTCAAGTGGCAGTGTCAGATGCGCAACTCGTTTTGGGCGGTCAAGCCGGACCTGCGATGACACATGCCTGGCTCTTTGTTGGCCCGCCGGGGTCAGGTCGCTCGCTTGCTGCGCGCGCATTTGCGCAAGCGTTGCAATGTCAAGAGGGGGGCTGCGGGCAATGCAAAGACTGCCTTGATATCGCAAACCGCACGCACCCCGATGTCGTCATGACCGAACCCGTGGGTGTGCATTACGGAGTTGAAGACGTCCGCGAGTTGGTTGCACAAGCATCCGGATCCCCGATTCGGGGTCGGTGGCGGGTGTTTGTTTTGGAGGATGCGGACCGCCTGGAGTCCCAGCAAATGGACTGGAAGCCAGCAAATGTTTTGCTCAAGGCCATCGAAGAGCCTGCACCCCACACGGTATGGATTTTGTGTGCACCCTCGTTGCAGGATGTCATCGCGACGATTAAGTCGCGCTGTCGGGTGGTGTCACTGCGTACGCCGTCCGCGAGCGAAGTCACCGAAGTCCTGATCACTAAGTACGGCGCTGAACCCGAGCTTGCGGCAGCCGCAGCACGGATTTCGCAAGGCCACATTGGTCAGGCAAGGCGCTACGTTCGCGACGAGGACACGCGTAACCGGCATAGCGATGTGATGAATCTGCCGGCATCCCTGACAACCTTGGATGCGTGTATCGAAGCTGCCGCACAATTTGTGGAAACCGCAGATGAACGCATGAAGGACAGCGTCAAGGGCCGCGACACACAAGAACGTGAGGATGTCCGTCAGGTCTATGGCGTGGGGGCACGCGGGATTGAAGCCCGGGGAGTGGCAAAGGCTCTCAACGATTTAGAAAAGACCCAAAAGCGCCGGGCAAAGAGAGCTCGATCGGACGCAGTAGATCTTGCCCTTCTTGATCTGCTGTCCTTCTACCGCGATGTCTTGATGGTGCAGTGGGGCGCTGATGTTTCGCTGATCAATAAAGAGTTTGCAGCTCAGCTTCATGCCGCCGCCGCTGGTGCCTCACCAGAGATCACCATGCGCCGGATCGAAGAAGTCCTACGCACTCGTGCGACTCTGTCGGGCAATGCAGCACCACGTTTGGTACTTGAGGCGTTGTTCGCCACGTTGCGCGACCCTGCTGTCGCACACTGATCCAATTGGACTAGATCAATACAGGCTTTGCCCGCTGTTGCGGTTAGGGTCTTTAAGTGAGACGTTTCCCCCTTGTCGTCATCGCGGGTTGCCTGCTGGCTTTGACCGCGTGCTCAACGCCGCCTGCACCCGAACCAACGGTGACGACTCTGCCAGGGCCCACTCTTACGCCCACCCTGACAGCGACGCCTACGCCCACGCCAACGGTCAATCCAGCACTCGCACCGTTTATGTCCCAGAAACTGAAGTGGAAAAAGTGCGAAGGCAATCTTGAGTGCACCACTTTGCTGGTGCCACTCGATTACGCGGCGCCTGAATATTCCCCACTCAATATTGCGGTGATCCGTCGGACTGCGACGGACACGAGGAAGCACAAGAACGCCATCGTGGTTAATCCCGGTGGTCCAGGTGGTTCTGGTTTTGACTACGTCGCCAATAGCAGCACGATCGTTGGCTCGACTGTGGCGAAGACCTTTGATGTTGTCGGCTTTGACCCACGCGGTGTTGGTCGTAGTTCACCAATCAAGTGCTTGACCCCCGAACAATCAGACCGGTTCTACGCCTCGGATGGATCGCCCGACAGCGATGCTGAGGCGACAGCAGTTTTCCTTATTGGCAAAGAGTTCGCGAAGGTCTGCGAGTACGCAGATCCCACGATTTTGGGATTCCTAGGCACTCGAGAATCGGCCCAGGATATGGATATCCTGCGGGCAGCGCTGGGTCAAAAGCAGCTGAACTATGTAGGCAAGTCCTATGGAACCTCGCTGGGAACCCAATATGCCAAGCAGTTCCCGACCAAGGTTGGTCGGTTCGTTCTGGACGGTGCAATTGATCCATCCCTTGATGCTGATTCCTTTGCCGCTGGGCAAGCCATCGGCTTTGAACGCGCGCTACAAGCTTTCTTGAAGGATTGTGTGCAGCGGACGAGTTGTGCGCTGGGTCGATCAGTGACCAAAGCACAGGATCGACTGAACGTCTTCTTCCGCCAACTTGATGCCACTCCCGAACAAGTTGGTGATCGCAAACTCACCGAAGCGCTGGGGACACTGGGAGTAGCGGCCTCGCTGTATTCGCGCGATTCGTGGGGAACGTTGCGCAAGGCACTGGCTCAGGGTTTGCGCGGTGATGGTCGGGGCTTGCTGGCGTTGGCCGACTACTACTCAAACCGCAATGAGGACGGAACCTATGCCGACAACAGTTTGGACTCCTTCTATGCGATCACCTGCGTAGATCGAACAGACTCGAAAGGGATCGATGCGATCCAAGCCTTGGCCACCAAGCTGACCGAAAATAACTCGTCCACCTTCGGTGCCTTCATTGCCTGGGGGAGCACCCCCTGTAGTTCGTGGCCAGTTAAGGCAACACTTGTTCCTGAAAAAGTAACGGCAACCGGTTCTAGACCGATCGTGGTCGTGGGTACGACTCGGGATCCGGCGACTCCCTTTGAATGGTCCCAATCCTTGGCCGACCAGCTGGCAAAGGGCGTTCTGGTCACCCGCGATGGCGATGGTCATACCGGTTACCGGCAAGGGAATTCTTGTGTTGATGAGGTGATTGACCTGTATTTAGCCAAGGGCACGGTCCCAGAAGACGGACTTTTCTGTAGCTGAATGTGCGGGGTGCACATCCCCTGCTGGCCTCGAGGGAAAAAAAGCAATGGAACCGACGGCACTTTCATGCCGTCTGACATTTCGCGTAATTAGATAACGGTTTAGCAACACTGCTCAACGGTCTTGCGAAAGCCTTGCAGATTGTGCGAAACTGAGAAAAAGTTGGATGAGGTAAGGGCAACCTACCTGAGAAAGAGGTGGCGCTCAGATGAGTATCGCGCGCAAGGTCGTAGCAGGTGCGGGGGCAGTAGCACTGTTGGTTGGTTCGATGGTGGCCGTAGCGCCTAGCGCCGCACAGGCCCTGGATCGCACCTATGGCTCGCTCGTCCTTTCGCCCGTTGGGCCCTACACCTCTGGGCAAGTGGTGACCATGTCATGGACTGGCATGAACCCTGCCAATGGAATCAGTACCGGTGGAGCCAACGTCCTCCCTGAAGGACAACCGGACACTCGCAGCAATTCGGGTGGTTGGTACATCGGTGTTTGTGTCGGTGGCGTGAGAGGCGACCGTTTGTCGGGAGGCCCAGGGGACTGCATTTCTGGACCAAGCGGCGTGGCCCTTGACTCCAGCTTGAAGACCCCGCAGTTTGCGTTCTCCTCAAGCGCGTTACCTAACGGGAGCGCTTCGATGACCATCCCAGCCCGCGGCGCAGTGGCCGGGTTCTCAACGGTAGACGTGGCCGGTAACCGCTGTGATAACACTGAGGGTGCCGAGTGCAACCTCACGGTCATTGACTTTCGAGGTGACGGCCCACGCATTCAAATTGACTATGCAGACGCCGCGGCTCCGCCAGTAGTTTCCAGCGCTGCGGTGGCGAGCGGAACAGCTCGAGTCGGCAATGTGTTGACCTGTGTGGCCGGCTTCACCGGAACAGTTGATTCACGTACCTACGCCTGGTACAACAACAACGTCAAGATCACGTCTGCGACGAGTAATCGGTTGGCACTGACGGCCGGTTATCTAGGTCGCAACGTCAAGTGTGAAATCACAGCGTCTAACTCAGCGGGACCCAGTGTTCCGACGACGAGCGCGGGACGAACCATCGCCGCCGGCACCATCGCTGTTCGCACGAAGCCTTATATCTATGGCACCGTCAAGGTGGGCCGGACGATCAAGACCACCAAGGGCACGTGGAGTGTTGCTAGCTTGACCTACACCTACCAATGGAAGCGCAATGGTGTTTCGATCAGCGGCACCGCAGCTCGCAAGTACTTCTACAAGGTTGTTGCGAAGGACAAGGGCAAGTACCTGACCTGCCAGGTCAAGGTGGCACGAGCCGGATATGCAAGTAACACATCCACAACGGCCCGCAAAAAGGCTGCTTAAGAACCAACAATTGAAGGAGGTTCGATCGCTATGAAGATTCAACGCAAAGTGATGGCCACGATCGGCGCAGTTTCGCTCGTCGCTGGTCTGGTTGCCGTTACACCTACTGCAGCCTATGCAGCAACGTACGGAACTATGACCGTCTCGCCGACTGGTCCCTACACAGTGGGACAGGTTGTTACCGTTTCGGCTTCGGGTTTGAGTTCGCCAGTGGGCGGTACTAATGGTGGTGGGATTTCGGTTTCCACGTGTGTTGGAAACAGCAACCCTCAACTTGGTCCAGGTTCTTGCGCTACGCCAACGAGCACGGTTAACGGGTCTGTCCCCGCAACGCCACTCGCGGCTTATGCTTTCGGTTTTTCAGGGGACACTTACTCCACAGATATTTCCATCCCTGATAACAACCCCGGTATTTTCACTGACTACCCAACGTACGCTTGCAATAACGCAGCTACCAGTCAGTGCAAGATCGCTCTGAGTGACTTTACGGGTAACGGCCCGGTGCAAATTCCTATCCGTTACGTCTATGGAACATTGAGTCTTAGCCCAGCTGGTCCCTATCTTCCAGGTGACCAAGTAACGGTTACAGCAAGTGGGATGGCGAGTCCCTCAGGAGGCACTGGCGGCGGATTGTTGGCGTCGACATGTGTAGGAAACGGCAATCCGCAATTGGGTCCAGGCTCGTGCGCTTCGCCCTCAAGCACCCTTAATGGATCCGTTCCTGTCCCAGCGCTAGCCGAATATGGCTTTGGTTTTAGCGGTGATACATACTCCACGACAATTTCCATTCCTGGGCATGACGCTGGACTGTTCACCGATTAACCGGCGTACACCTGCGGCAACGGCGCGGCGAATCAATGCCTGCTTTCCGTCGCAGACTTCCGTGGGTATGGACCGGTACAGATTCCGATCAACTACGCCTATGGCTCGCTGACGATTACCCCCGCTGGACCGTACGTCAATGGTCAGTCTGTGACGATGAACTACACCGGTTTGGTTTCCCCTTCGGCGGGTAACACAAACGGTGGAGGTTGGCAGTACGGGATCTGTGTTGGTGGGGCTACCCCTCAAATTGGCCCGGGCTCCTGCTCGTCTGCAACGGGTGGGTTTGACTTCGTCGGTGGCGCCTCTGGTTCCTACACGATTTCGGTCGTCAAGGGTGCCGCTGGCTTCACTGACTACCCGAGTTACACCTGCGGAAATGGTGCCGGTAACGAGTGCAACTTCACCATCTCTGACTTCAGGGGCAAGGGACCCAAGCAGATTCCGATCACATTCCTTGAGGCGCCAACAGTGTCCACAAGTGCGACGATGTCGGGTGCTGCTCGAGTGGGGAACACGTTGACCTGCGCTGCGACCTTTAGCGGCGGCACCAAGACCTACGCGTGGTTTAACAACAACGTGAAGATCACGTCGGCAACCACGAACAAGTTGGTGCTGACCGGTGGCTACTACAACCGCAGCGTCAAGTGCCAGGTGACAGCGACGAATGGCGCAGGCTTCATTGCATCAGACAGTGCAGCGAAGAAGATCGCTCTCGGGGCAGCTGCGACCATCAGGGTCAAGCCGACAATTTCGGGTACGGTCAAGGTGGGTAAGACCATCAAGTCCAGCACCGGAACCTGGAGCCGAGCAGGCACTTACACGTACCAGTGGAAGCGCAATGGTGTTGCCATTAGTGGAACGGCAGCCAAGAAGGCCTCCTACAAGGTCGTTGCCAAGGACAAGGGCAAGTACCTGACCTGCACGGTCAAGAACAACAAGGCTGGCTACGCCAGCGCAAGCTCGACTACGGCTCGGAAAAAGGCTGTTTAAGCCTTAGTCCGTCCCAGCTGTGGCCGTGGTTCCCGCAAGGGGGCCGCGGCCACAGCTCTTTTTATGGTCCTTGTGCTAATAAGTGGGTCAAGCATCTGATTGTGCGAGCCATCTCAGGCGGATCTCCCGTAGATTGCACTATTTCGCACAATAAGTAACGTTTTGGTATCGCTAGGGCAAAGTGTCTTCCCTGTTGCGCGAAAAGATAGAACATTGTGCGAAACGAGTGGGGATCAGAGCTCTGGCCCCAGATGCTCGCCTATTGAGGAGGAATCTCACTATGAGTATTCGACACAAATTAGCTGCGGGGCTGGGTGTCATCGCCTTGGTCGCAGCTAGTGCTGTTGTCGCACCTACCGCGGCCAGTGCAGTGGGTGTGACGTACGGAACGGTAACCCTGAGCCCGGCGGGGCCGTACCTGCCAGGTGACCAAGTGACAGTCACAGCCTCAGGCATGGCAAATCAGGCCCCGCCGCCCCTCGCCGATCCAGCGGGAGCACCCAACAATGGTGGAGGTCTGTTAGCAGCCATATGTGTTGGCAATGGCAATCCGCAAACCGGCCCAAGTTCGTGTACCACTCCATCGCAGACTTCAACTGGCGTGGCGCCTTTGGCTAGTTATGGTTTCGGTGTTCCGGCATCTCAGGATAGTTTTAGTGCAACCCTTTCGATTCCTAACAACACAACAAACTATTTTCCTGACTACCCGACTTACGTCTGCGGCAACGGGGCAGCCAATCAGTGCCTCATCGGAATCTCTGACTTCCGTGGAAACGGCCCAACTCAGATTCCGATCGTCTACGCCTATGGCTCCCTGACGATTAGCCCTGCAGGACCGTACGCTAATGCTCAATCTGTGACGATGAACTACACCGGTTTGGTTTCCCCCTCGGCGGGTAACACAAACGGTGGAGGTTGGTCGTACGGGATCTGTGTTGGTGGGACTAACCCTCAACTTGGTCCGGGCTCTTGTTCATCTGCAACGGGTGGATTTGACTTCGTCGGTGGTGCCTCGGGTTCCTACACGATTGCGGTTGTCAAGGGTGCCGCTGGCTTCTCTGACTACCCGGGTTACACCTGCGGAAATGGTGCCGGTAACGAGTGCAACTTCACCATCTCTGACTTCAGGGGCAAGGGACCCAAGCAGATTCAGATCTCCTTTGTGAAGGAAACCCCGACGGTGACTTTGACGGCGAATCCAAGTTCGATCGCCGAGGGTGATTCAGTCACCTTGACCGCTGCTGTTTCTCCAGCGATTGCTGGAGCGGTGCAATTCAAGGATGGCGCGACCAACCTGGGATCACCAGTGACTGTCACTGCAGGTAGTGCTGACTACACAACATCAGCGTTGGCCCAAGGCACCCGCTCGTTGAGCGCAGTGTTTACGCCAACTGACACGGGCAACTACAACAATGGAACTGGCAACCTGAGCTATTCCGTCGCCAAGACTGCAGCCGTGACTACCAACACCGCACTGTCGGTCACACCTTCGGCAGGGGAAGCCTTCTCGGCCGTGGTTCTGCGTGCAGATGTGACGCAAACCACCAACACTCTTGGCCGCACCTTGGCCGGTACGGTTCGATTCAAGGAGGGCACCACTCTCCTCGGATCAGCCGCGCTGTCAGCTGGCGCTGCTGAGATCACCTTCAATACCTTCACCGAAGGTGTCCACTCCATCACGGCACAGTTCGTCCCCACAGACGCAACTGACTACGTCGGTTCGACCTCATCCCCGGTTGACTTCACGGCCAGCGCGCCGCTGAACCCGCCGTATTCTCAGGATGTCGACGTAACCGTGGTTCCTGGTTCGATGTCGATCACCACTCCTTACTCCTCTGCAGCGCCCTTCAACTTGGGTGATGCAACCGTGAGTGCGGATGGCACCAGCATCGTTGCCTCGGGTGCCTTTGGTACTGCTGCTTCTGGCGGTATCACGATCACTGACACCCGTGCCGGCAACCAGGCATGGACCGCTTCAGCAATTGCCACGGACTTCACCGATGGTTCAAGCAACACGATCAGCGCGAACAACCTTTCGCTGACCGGTTTGACCCAGGTGTACACCGCTGGCAACGCACTCCAAAGTGGTGATGTGACTGTCACCAACGTTGCAGCGTTGGGCGACACGCAGAAGGCGTTCGCCTCGACCACCAACGGAAACGGAACCGTCCGCATCTACGGAACTCTGGGCCTCAACGCCCCGACGTCCACCGTGGCCGGTACCTACACCGCAACGCTGACGTTCACGATCGCCTGATCGAGTCCGTCCAATAGGATCAACGCAGGGGCACAGCAATGTGCCCCTGCGTTGATCTTGGTACCACCTGTAGACCTCACTGCACCTTCGACGACGAAGGGGGACCCCCATGAGGCCCCGTTTGACATCTGCCCAGCGACCCGTTCGCCTCATCGCTACTGGCTTGGTGTCCTTCGTCGCATTCCTTACTTTTGCGCCCCTGGCACAGGCAGCTACTCCGGCGCCCAAGCCCTCGACTCCGGCCAAGGTCACGACCTTTGGTATTCAGCCAGCCAGTGCCACATCACGCGATTCGCGTCCAGCGCTGGTCTATGGCGTGACTCAAGGCGCATCCTTGAAGGACCACGTATCACTCGTGAATTATTCGCGCCAGCCGCTGCGATTGTCGGTCTATGCAGCCGATGCAACGACGTCAACAGATGGAACATTCTCGCTCAAGAGCGGTACAGCTAAACCAACGGAAACCGGTTCGTGGGTAACCCTTGACTCCAAGCGGTTGGTGACTGTGCCAGCTCGCACGGACAAGGGACCGGGCCAAGTCATCATTCCGCTGTCTGTGAAAGTGCCCATGAAGGCGACACCCGGTGACCAAGTCGCTGGCATCGTCGCCTCATTGATTGTTGACGGTAAGGCAAAGTCTGGCGCGAAGATCAAGCTGGATCAGCGCGTAGCAACCCGCATGTATTTGCGTGTTTCAGGAAAGTTCAGTCCTGAACTCGCGCTGGACTCTGTGAAGGCTTCCTTCGGTGACACCGTGAACCCGATTGGGGCCGGAAAGGTGACCGTCACCTACACGGTGCGTAACACCGGAAACGTTCGATTGAATTTCAAAGAAGAAGCCTCTGTTTCCAATGCGCTGAGTTCAACCCAAGCCAAGCCACGCTTGATTACGGCAATTCTTTCGCCGGGAAACAGTGTCAGTTTGACGACCACGGTCGATGATGTGCGCTCGAGTGCTTTTTCCAAGGCCAGCGTCAAGATCACTCCCGTAGATGTCAAGGGCGACGCAAACCCCAAGTCCTCGCCTGTGAGTAAGAGCGTGTGGTTCTGGGCAGCCCCATGGACTACGGCTGTAATCCTTGCCGCTTTGGCTGCTCTTGTTGCACTCGTTGCCTTCCTGGCGATTCGAGCTAGGGGAGCGAAGAGCGGTAGTGGCTCGGACGAGATCGATGAACCCGTTCCTTCGGTTGATGCCTGATCAAGAAGTTGACTATGAGTCTGCATAGGAGAAGTTTTCGGGGCGACATATCAATGCGCGTTTTTTGGCGTGGCCTGATAGCGGTTGTCGCAGTGAGCGCGGTGTTGTTGTCATCCACCGCCAGCTATGCCTCAACGTACGGAACGTTGGCCATTTCTCCGACCAGCGGTTTTGCGGACGGCGATGACGTCACCTTGAACTACACGAACCTCACTGCCCTTTCTAATGCGGGGGGCGGGTTTCAAGCCTCTATTTGTGTAGGCGACAACCAGCCGCAAACGGGTCCGGGCTCGTGTGTTCCGTCAAGCGTTGGTGCTACCACGAAGTATTTCTTTAATGACGCTGATGGAAGTCAGACGATCAAGGTGATCCAAGGAAACCCAGGATTTACCGATTACCCAAATTGGGTGTGCGGGAATGCCAATGGGCACCACTGCAATTTCGTTATTTCAGATTTCAATGGCAATGGCCCAACGCAAATTGAAATTCAGTATGCCCAGGATCAAACAGCGACAACGACGACCTTAAACGTGACTCCGTCGGGACCGCAGGACACTGGAACCTCGGTGACGCTGGAAGCAACGGTGAGTCCCTCGGCCGCAGGTTCGGTGCAGTTCAGGGACGGCTCGACGGACATTGGATCACCGGTGACCCTTGCAGGCGGAACCGCGTCAACGAGCACGAGTTCGTTGACAGCCGGAGCTCACACGCTGCATGCGGTTTTCATTCCGGCCGACGACGCGGCGTATTACCCCTCGAGTGATTCGACCTCCTACACCCTTACCTCGATGACATCCGTTGACACCATCACGTCCCTGTCTGTAACTCCGAGCTCAGCGCCCGCAGGCACTGCGGTCACACTTCAAGCAGACGTCGTGCGCGCAAGTGACAACGTCGCGCTGACAACGGGTGATGGTTCAGTCGAGTTTTATGACAACGGGACGACCTCTTTAGGCAGCGAGGCGCTTGGGTCCAGTGGGGCTGAAATTAGCGTCAGCTCATTCACCCAGGGCTCGCACTCGATTACCGCTGACTTTGTTCCCGCAGACTTAGCGGCGTACAACGCGTCGACCTCTGCCCCCGTCCCGTTCGCTGCAACTGCACCCGTGGCGCCGGAAACAGGATCGCTGGTCATCTCCACAACGTATTCCGCGGAGAATCCCTTTGACCTTGGCACGGTCTCCCTGAGTGAAGATGGAACGCAACTCACTGCTGACGCGGATCTTGGAACGGTGGCTGCCCCGGCGGGCGGCATCACTATCACCGACACCCGATCCAATTCCCAAGACTGGATTTGCTACGCGTCTGCGGCTGACTTTACGGACGGTCGAACGGCTGGAATTAATGGACAGAATTTGTCATTCGTTGATGTGGCCAAGGTGTATTCCCCTGGTAGCTCGGCAACAACGATGCCTGTCACGGTCAGTGAGATTCCGTCGACGGGAATGTACGCCCCGGGTGCTACCGGAAGCGACGGTCTCAAGGGTGGTCCGCACATCCTTGCCACCTCTCCCGGTGGAGTGGGAACAGTGGCCGTGGTGGGCACCTTGCGTTTGGTGGCACCTACGTCAACAGGTGCTGGTGTCTACACCGCGCAGTGGACTTTCACGGTTGTCTAACCAGGATCGTGAAGGCCACCACAGAGGCGGTATGCTTTCGGCTTCATCAGGTACCTGATGTTTGCCGCCTTAGCTCAGTCGGCTAGAGCGACGCACTCGTAATGCGTAGGTCCCGAGTTCGATTCTCGGAGGCGGCCCCATCATCTTTTGTTGCCGCGCATTCAGGCGCTCAGCACAGGGCTTACCCCGTATGTAAGAAATCAAGGGTTTACCCCTGACTATCATCTGACAGGCGATTGTGCACAATAGAGTAAGCAATCGTGAGTAGCGGTTTGCCCTCATTTGATGCATTAAGGGAAGTGATATGAATCTTCAGACCCGACGACTTATCTTGGTAGAAGACAACGACTTGTTGCGTGATTTGCTGGCAACAGCCCTTGAGTCGCAGGGTTACGTAGTGCATGTCGCACCGGATGCAGTAGAGGCGAAGAGAGTATTGACGTTTGTTGACCCAGATGGGGTCGTCCTGGATATTGAGTTGGGACATGGGCCCAATGGTTTTAACCTCGCTCAGTTCATCCTGAAGGAATCTCCAGGAACTGGAATCGTTTTTCTCACCGACCTCCCTGATGCCCGATTTGCATCCCAACCTGGAGGGGA
>CAMCVY010000031.1 GCA_945881995.1 Bifidobacterium breve
GTAGTAGACCAAGGTAGGCAACATATTTTGACGAACTGGGGACGCGCTCCAACTATGGACGTGACGTGCATCGGGAATCCCATCAAACTATGATTAGTATTGAACAGAATGTACTAAACAAAGGCTTCGTAAAGTCGGATGTATCGAACTATGCGTGGCGTGATGACGGTCAAGGGGCCATAAGTGAAAGTGACAGTAGTAGGTCTTGGAAAAATCGGCTTACCGTTGGCGGTTCAGTATGCATCTAAGGGTGCAACCGTTTTCGGTGCAGACGCCAATCCCGCTGTTGTGGATCTCGTCAATGCCGGTCAAGAACCTTTTCCTGGCGAGTGTGAACTAGCTGAGCGCCTTGCAGCTGCGGTCAAAGCAGGCCATCTGACGGCAACAACCGACACCACGGAAGCTGTATCAAACAGTGATGTCGTCGTCGTCGTCGTTCCTCTGTTTGTTGACAACGCTGGAATTCCGGACGTTGGCTGGATGGATTCGGCGACGAAGGATATTGGTCGAGGCCTTCGGCAAGGCACCTTGGTGATCTATGAAACGACGCTTCCGGTCGGCACCACTCGCACCCGCTTCGCCCCCAAATTGCAGGAACTAAGCGGTTTGGTTCCTGGCGAAGACTTCTTTATGGCATTTAGCCCTGAACGCGTCTTGACTGGCCGTGTTTTTGCTGACCTGCGTCGCTACCCGAAGTTGGTTGGCGGGATTAATCAATCCAGTGCCGACCAATCCATCAAGTTTTACAACGAAGTTTTGGACTTTGATGACCGTCCGGATTTGAATCGGGCTAATGGTGTGTGGGATCTGGGTAGTGCAGAGGCAGCGGAGCTGGCCAAGTTGGCTGAGACCACCTACCGCGATGTCAATATTGGTTTGGCTAATCAGTTTGCGGTCTTTGGCGCCAAGCACGGCATCGATGTTCATGCGGTGATTGAGGCAAGTAACAGTCAGCCGTACAGCCACATTCATTCCCCTGGAATTGCTGTTGGTGGCCACTGCATTCCCGTCTATCCACGGTTGTACTTGTGGAACGATTCGGAAGCCACCGTTGTGCGAGCAGCTCGTGAAGCCAATGCCGCCATGCCGGAGTACACGGTTGGACTACTTGAGGAAAACTTTGGCGACTTGTCGGGAGCTCGCGTTGTAGTCCTGGGTGCCGCCTATCGCGGTGGCGTGAAGGAAACCGCATTTTCCGGCGTGTTCGCCACCGTAGATGCGTTAAAGCGTCGCAACGCCGAAGTGTTTGTTCATGACCCGATGTATTCCGACGACGAACTGACACGTTTGGGCTTCACCCCGTTCCACTTAGGCGACAGTGTCGATGCGGCTGTTGTGCAGGCCGATCACGTTGAATACACCTCGCTGAGCAGTCAGGATTTGGCAGGCTTGAAGACCATCGTTGATGGTCGACGGATCACGCGGTCAGAAAACTTTGGCACGGTTCGGCATGTGGTCTTGGGGCAGCCGTCCTAGGACGAGTTTCCTCGAAGTACCGCACGCATGGCGTGAGCAGTAGTTGACGAATCTAGTGCGCTGATCTGCGCGAGCAAGGATTCAGCATCGTAGTGAGAGTTGAATTCACGCTGGATGAGTTCGGCGCCTTGCTCTGGCGTAGACACGATCGAACCCTCGGGCCACGTCCCATGTGGCCCGCCGAACTGCGCAAGTCCGGGCCAGTCACGAATGACGGGGAAGGCGCCACTGGCGATTCCTTCAGCGACAGCGACATGAAACGATTCGCGCACGCTGGAGGAGACGATGACTCCTACGTCGTGAAGGACTACCGCAATGTCGTCGCGTTGTCCTAGGAATGTGACAGCACCCGCCACATCAGGCTGGTCTGCTCGCGCACGAACTGTGGCTTCGTAATTCTTTTCGTAGGAATGCGCATTGTCGGCCGGCCCCTCACCTGCAATCACCAACTCCCAGCGCGGGTCGACTTGCCTGAGTTGAGCCAGAAGTTCAAGGGCCCAGACCGCATCTTTGTCGGGAGCATTCCACCCAATCAAGCCCAAGGTGTGAGCTGAACGATCTGATTTCTGACCGGCAAATTTCGACAGTTCGACCACGTTGGGAATCATGACGGATGCCGGCGCGAGTGCTGGACGAAGGCGATTAATGAGCGAGTCTAAGGCCGGTGACACTGTTACCAGTGAATTGATTCCCGACGTCTTGAGTAAGTGCGGAAAGACCGTGAACGCTTCAAACGAGTGAAGTCGTATCACCACGTTGGCGTGTGGCAGGTCAAGCAAGGAAACCAGCACGGCGGTGCGTTGGCACCATTCAACCCACACGACATCAAAACCCTCAACTGCTTCGAGCAGTGTGCGGTACCAGGCCTCGCTGACGTTCATGGTGTCGGCGTCTTTGCTTCGCGCCTGAATTTGCTCGAACGGGCGAAGGGGCCAACTGGACTTTGACGAACCAGCAATGTCATCCAGTGTGCGGACAGTGAAATCAAGGGTGGAATCAATCGTTTTCATTGCGTCGATGAGTGGGCGACTGAATCGATGATCAGAATCAGCCAGCACCAAGACCGAGAGCGGGCCATCACCGCGTGGGCTTGTGGTGCGAGGTGGGCCGGATGCGGTGAGGTTGGTCCAGGATGGCGACGCTTGAAAGGGAGCCATGAAAGCTTCGGGATCGGTGCAGATCGGTGAAGTCTTACCCGCCAGGTGGCGGGACGGAGCAAAGGCCAGTGAGCAGGCTCGGGTGAGGAGTTTCAGTGACTCCTCAGGCGCGCTCTCATCGGCCAATGTGAGGAGTTCGCGGATCAGGTCGACGATGCCAGCAGGTACGTCACCAGCCCGAAGCAGGCATTCTGCAGCCAACGCCGACAGTTCAATAGCTGTTGCTTGGTCTGGTGCGCTGTGGGCAAGTGTGGTCAAGGTCGCTGCTGCACCAGCGTGGTCTCCGGCTTGCTCAAGGGCACGTGCTGCGCCGAGTGCTCTGCGTTTCCTCATCCGGAAGGCAAGGGTGGACTTCATTGACGAGTCCACTGTTCGAGGATGCTGAGGAAATCCTTTTTGTCTTCATTCCAATTGAAATCTCGTAACGCCGCCTCGTGTCCGAGCTGAGCAAGAAAGCCCGCGTGAGTCAGGTCGCTTGCCAGCTTCTCCACGGCAGTGGCAACGGCGTCCGCGTCGCTGAAGGGAACGATCACGCCGCAGTGGTTGTCTTCCACCAGTTGGCGCGCTAGTGGAATAGACGTGGTCACCACTGGAATTCCACGCGCCATGTACTCGATAATTTTGGTGGGACGTGAGTGTCGATAGTTTTCTTCGTCGTGGAGGAGGGAGAGACCGGCAATCGAGCCCTCAATGATGCGCAGCGCGGTCTGGTTTTCGAGATAGCCATGCCAGATCAGGTCCCCGTCGCTGTTGGCTTGAGTGAGGGGTCCGATCATGTCTGTGTCCGCATCTCCGATGACCTCGATGCTGACCTTTGACCCACGGGCTGCAAGCTCGCGTCCCACCATGATCAGATCGATTCCGCCACGCGCCTTACTTACTCGCCCGACATAAACCGCCCGTAGAGCGTGGGGCTGAGCAACCTCAACAGGAACGGGCGTTGAGTTGGGAATCACCGGGTGCGGCGAAGAAAACCGTTCTTGGTAGGCGTCCTCGGCCAACAGCAAGTGGAGATGACGTTCCGCGCGCGCCTCAAGCCTGTGCACGTACCAACGAACGAACGGACGAAGAAGCGCGGGGACGTAACTCTTCATGCTGACAGCGGCCGCTGTGTCTTCATGAATGTCCCAGACCAGTGCGGCTGGGTGTCCTCGTTGGCCCAATAGCCACGGAACGAGTTCGGGATCATGCACTAGGCAGACGTCGGCGCGATCTAGTTCGTCACCCAGGAGGGCGGGCAGAGCCCGTACCGCTTTCATCCGTTTGATCCCACTTGAGCGGGGCGTATCAATCTGGATGAGATTTTCCGCTGGACTTGGTTTGACCCCCCAAGCCGAAAAGGGAGCGGCATACGTAACGGTATGTCCGGCATCAAGCAGGGCGCAGATTTGTCGCTGTCGAATACGGGCATCGTCAGGTCGATGAACGACCGTTACGACCAGAACCCGCACCGCATGGACTCCCTAGAGTCGAGTGACGTTTGCTGACGCGGCGAGGACGCCACGTGTGTCGAGAAGTAGCTTCGAGGCTCTAGCGATTGCATCAAAGTCGAAGTCAGCGTGTGCCTGCAGGAGCACGACACAATCTGCTCCGGCCACGGCAGTCAGGAGGTCTGGAACGCGGTCGTAACTACCCGATGCCGTGGTCCAGTGTTCGACGTAGGGGTCGAAAAAGGAGATGTCTGCGCCCAGGGTGACTAGTTCATCAGCCAGCGGGCGAACCGGAGACTCCCGTTCGTCCGCAATGTTGGCCTTGTAGGTCACTCCTAGCAAAATCACTCGCGCACCTTCGATTGCTTTCCCTTGTGCCGTGAGAGCTTCCTGAACACGACGTGATACGTAGGTTGGCATCGAAGCATTAATTTCTTGAGCAAGCTCAACAAATCGGAAGGGATATCCCAATTTGCTTTGAACTTGAAAACCTAAGTAGTTCGGATCAATCGGGATGCAATGTCCGCCAACGCCTGGTCCCGGGTAGAACGCTTGAAATCCAAAGGGCTTGGTCTTCGCTGCTTCAATGACATCCCAGAGGTCAATGTTGAGGTCGTGGCAAAACTGCGCCATTTCGTTCATGAGAGCAATGTTGATGTGCCGGTATGTGTTCTCTAGCAACTTGGCTGTTTCTGCTTCCCTAGCTGACTTCGTAGGAACAACGGTGTCAACAAAGCGAGCATAAAACGCACTTGCAGCCTCAGTGCATTGCGCAGTGACGCCACCGACAACCTTTGGCGTGTTGTGAATGCCATAGGTTTCGTTGCCAGGGTCAATGCGTTCGGGTGAAAAGGCGAGATGGAAATCCGTGCCAGCGATAAGGCCGGTGGTTTCAAGAACCGGGCGCACTTCATCGTCGGTGGTACCTGGGTAGGTGGTGGATTCAAGGACGACAAGCATTCCCTTGTGTAGATACTGCCGAATGGTGTCCACTGCCCCGTGTACTGCTGCGAGGTCCGGGCCACCATCAGAATCAAGCGGTGTTGGCACGCAGATCACGACTGCGTCGGCTCCGGCAAGGACCTCAGGATTGCTCGTAGCCATGAAGCCTTGATCCAGCATCTTTTTTACATCAGCATCAGAGATGTCATCAATGTGCGAACTGCCAGACATCAACGTGTCGATGACTCTGGTCGAGAGATCGAGCCCTGTGACCGAAAGCCCCCGGTTTAATGCTCCTTGCGCTAGTGGCAACCCCACGTATCCCAGGCCGATGACCACAACATCCACATGAATGGGGGGCTGGTCAGCCACAGTACGTGCCTCCTTTGTGCCATGTTGATCCGTGGATCTGGGTCATTTCCGCGTGCTCATACTAGTGGATTTGATCCGGTAGAACCGATGCAAGATCGCCGTACGCTCCTGCCAATATGCCAGGGATGTGTTTGGCGAAATGTGTTCGAAAGGATCGCTGCCCTGCACAAGGTCAGTGGTGAGCTCACTGGTTTGTCTCAGGGTTAGCTGGCCATCAGAATTGGGGCTACTTTCGGCAGTCGTGGAATCAGCAACGACACCAGATGGCATGGACTCGAGGCTGATCTCGAGGTTCACCTCGAGCAGGTCCGCAGGCTCAGCAATTTTTCTTCGTGCGGGGATGATCTTTGTGCTGACCAATGATCGCAATAGGCGTTTGCCATCTTGTTGCCAAAGAAACTGATTGCGCTTGGCTCGCGTTGGCAGCGATGGGTGGTCTGTGCCAAAGGTGGTTGCAAGTTTCAGCAAGAGTGCGGCAGCTTCTTGGCTCCCTCGTGCGCCCGCGGCCCGACGCTGAATAGTTTGAGAAATCTGAGCACTGTTGGTGATTGCTTGGTCGATCGCTGCGGTGAGGCCAGCAATCCCTACATCTGGGTGCGACCACTCAGCTAAACCGGCGTCGTGGCATCCCTGAGCGCGGGCAACCTGGTCATCGGTGCTGGTGTGAGTGTTGGGGACGAAGACCGAAGGGATACCAGCTGGCACAAACTCGTGGACAGCGTTGTACCCGGCAGCTGAAACCACCAAATCAAAGGCTTTGATGTATCGAGCCAGTGGGTAGATTCGCTGAAGTACGTGCACTCCGTTGGCTGCGGACATGGAGCCTTCCAAAATCGCTTGGGTTGTTGCCACCTGCCAGCCCTGGTCGAGCACATGGGCACATGCTGCTTCCCTTAGTTCCGCATCTAGGCCTACTGCTCCAGAACCTAACGAGACGAGAGCGATCTTGCCTTCAGTCGGAAGGCCGAGAGCAAGTCGCGCTTCATCTCTGTCGCAGGTGTCCAACACATCCAGCAGCGAAACCGGTGCGATGCGAGCTGCAGCGAGGTCTTTGGTTGGACCCTGGTCTCGCGATTGACCCAAGTCGCCTGGCTCAATGATGAGATCAAAAAAGGGCGCTGAGCGCAGCGCAGGAAGATTCGTGCCGGGCCGCCACAAGCCGCGCCGAAACCACACAAAGGCCGTTTGTGGGAGGTCGCTGCGGGAACGAATGAGTCCCTCGTAAGGCGCCACTCCATCAAAGCAAATAACGTCGGCTTGAATTTCACGAGCAAGCGCAACTATTCGCTGGCGCAAGTATTGGTGCCAGTCACGCCGTGGCATCCAACGCTTTTGGTAACTGGGAAGGAATTCAGTTCGAAACTCGGATTGATCAAGGACGGTAATACCTGCGGACATCGAAAGAATGAAAACATCTGCATCTGTACCGAGTGCACGTGCGATGGAACTTTGCCGCGTCAAGTGGCCCATCCCGGTGCCGTTGCTCGTCACGAGCAGGATGGATGCTTTTTTCATGATGCTCAGCGTGCCTAGGCGATGGTCATGGTGCGAACGTCGCTGGCCGCTTCGAGCGCACATCCTGTTGCCTGCTTGACTTCCTCGACCGTGACCGAAGGTGCCAGTTCGCGCAGGATGAGGCCGTCGTCAGTGACGTCAATAACGGCCAGGTCGGTGATGATGCGTTCCACCACGCCTCGACCGGTGTAGGGCAACGTGCACTCTTCAACAATCTTGTGTGAACCATCTTTGGCAACGTGTTCCATCATCACAATGACCCGCTTGGCACCGTGGACCAAGTCCATCGCGCCACCCATGCCCTTGACCATCTTTCCTGGAATCATCCAGTTAGCGAGGTCGCCGGTTCGTGAGACTTGCATAGCGCCCAAGATCGCAGCATCAATGTGGCCACCGCGGATCATTCCGAACGAAAGTGAGGAATCAAAATATGAAGCACCAGGCAAAATGGTGACGGTTTCCTTACCAGCGTTGATCAGGTCAGGGTCTTCGGTTCCCTCGAGGGGGTACGGACCAACTCCCAAGATTCCGTTTTCACTTTGCAAGACGACTTCTACGCCGGCCGCCAAATAGTTGGGAACCAACGTAGGAAGGCCAATGCCTAAGTTGACGTACTGACCGTCTTCGAGTTCCTGAGCGACGCGAGCGGCTAGTTGTTCACGAGTCAACGCCATGATTAGGCCACTCCTTCTTTGGCAGTGCTTGCTGGGGTCACTGTTCGGCGCTCAATGCGCTTGTTTTCGGCCTGTTCCGGCGTCAGGGCAACAACGCGTTGCACAAATACACCAGGCAAATGGATGCTGTCGGGGGAGAGGTCGCCGGGCTCCACGAGTTCCTCGACTTCAGCGATGGTGATCTTGCCAGCCATCGCAGCGAGGGGATTGAAGTTGCGCGCACTTTCATGGAACACCAAGTTGCCATGGCGGTCGCCACGTAGGGCTCGAACAAGTGCGAAGTCAGTAGTAATGGATTCCTCAAGTACGTATTCGGTTCCGTGGTACTGACGCGTTTCCTTCGCTGGCGAAGCCAGAGCAATGGAACCATCCGCGTTATAGCGCCAGGGAAGTCCACCATCGGCGACCTGTGTACCGACACCTGCTGCGGTGAAGAAGGCAGGGATTCCACATCCACCAGAACGAAGTCGCTCAGCAAGCGTGCCTTGGGGAACGAGTTCAACCTCAAGTTCTCCCGTGAGGAATTGGCGCTCGAATTCCTTGTTTTCGCCAACGTAGGACGATGTCGTTCGGGCGATGCGCTTGGCGCTGAGCAAGATTCCCAAACCCCAGTCGTCAACACCGCAGTTGTTACTGACCACACGCAAGTCACTGACTCCGGTGGCGTGGACAGCCGCGATGAGCTCGCTGGGGATTCCGCAGAGCCCAAATCCGCCGACAGCTAGCGAGGCTCCGTTGCTGATATCGGCCACGGCTTGGGCGGCTGACGCGACGACCTTGTCCATAACGCTCCCTTAAAGGCGGTAGCGCTGACCCTATCCACGCACGGCTCACTGTGTCCGACCGCCCGAAAAAAGTCCCTTTTGTGCCTAGAAACCCCCAAATGGGGGCTCAAGTCCGGCTGGGGTCGTGCCGATGGATACGTGTGCCGCAGTCCTGGGCGCCTTCCCCTCGTAAAGGACTTACCTCATGAACCGCTGGATCTCACGCGCTTGTGCGTTGCTGAGCGTCCCTGCCATTTTCGTGAGCATTTTGGCCGTACCGACAATCGCGCAGGCTGCCAGCGCCAGCGTTCCCGCTTCGTTTACCTTCACCGGTAGTGGTTGGGGTCACGGCATCGGGATGAGCCAGGTTGGCGCGCGCGGTCAGGCAACTGAGGGTCGGACCGCCAAGCAAATTCTTGAGTACTACTACACCGGCGCTTCGGTTGCCTCGTTCCGCGACGACATGGATGTCCGCGTGAGTATGGCTTACCTCAAGACGTCGATGCGCATGCGTGTTATAGGACTGACTTCCGCCCCAGCTCGAGCCACCATCGTGGTGGGTACCAAGACTGTGAAATTGACCGAAAAAGATGTTGCCGTGATTTCGATTGTTGGGACACAAACCCAGGTCAAGCGAAATGGAATCCTGGTCGCGACCGGTTCGCCACTGGTTGTTCGTTGGTCGGGCACACGCCACCCTGGTGTCAATGGAACGGCTCCAGCCGTCCTCCACGCCACAACCGCATCAACTTTTTCGGGCGAGAGCCGCCGCTACCGGTATGGAACCTTTGAGCTTCGTGGCAAGTACTCCAGTGTTGCCAAGCGCAACACCCTTACGGCCGTGAATGTGCTGCGTCTCCACGACGAGTACCTCAAGGGTGTTGCTGAAGTCCCTTCATCATGGCCAGAAGCTGCTTTGCAAGCACAAGTTGTTGCTGCTCGCAGTTACGCCTTGGTGAAGTACCGCGCCGGCGTTCGCACGGGTTGTTGGTGCCACGTGTTTAACGACACGAGCGATCTGGTGTTTGTCGGCTTCATAAAGGAATCGAGTTACATGGGCGAGCGCTGGGCTGCCGCGGTCAAGGCCACCAACGTTTCTGACACATCCTCACAAACGGTGTTGTTCCAGGGCGCACCTGCTCAAACTTTCTTCTTTCACTCAACCGGCGGCCGTACCCAAAACGCAGAAGATGTCTGGGGCGAAAAGGTTTCTTACCTGCGCAGCGTTGATGACCGCTGGAGCTTGGATCCCAAGTACGACTCGTCCTTTGCTTTATGGGGTCCCAAGGTACGGCCGCAGGCAACTGTTGCGTCCGCCTTTGGCCTACCCAACGTCGTTCGTCTAGACCTCAGCGATCGTTATGCCAGTGGTTCGGTGCGCACTGCTAAAGCGTGGAGCGCAGCCGGTGTCATGAAGAGCCTGGCTGGTGGCACGGCAACTTCTCGTCTTTCATTGCTCTCGCGTTGGTACCAAGTTCCAGGCGCGACTCCCGTGCCGTCGTTCACTGTGGCTCCTACCACCACTGCTGTCCAGACTGTTGTTGGTTCGCGTGCGGCATTGACCGGTCGGGTGCTGCCGGCCAAGCAAGCCGCCGGATCGACCATCATCCTGCAGCGCAAGAACACCACCACTGGTGCGTGGGCAAACGTGACCTCAGTCAAGGTTGCAGCCACAGGCGCCTTCACTTTTACTCGCCCGTCGGCTGTTGCAAAGCGCGAGTCCTACCGGGTCGTCAAGGGCGCGGTTAACTGCGGTGGCAATTGCTTCTACAAGGGCAACACATCTCGCGCGATCGCGGTTGCGTTCGCCAACAAGTGGGTCGTTGCTCCTGCAGCTGTTTCGCGCATCGTTGCTCAAACCCAGCCAGTCATTCGTGGCACCGTTGCTCCATTGAAGGTCGCCGCTGGTTCCACCGTCGCTGTGCAGCGTTGGAATGCGTTGACCAAGACCTGGGTTCGTGCCGGCTCTGCGGTGGTCGATGCGCGCGGACGTTTCACCGCCCCAACGGCTGGGTCACCGGTGGGAATCAATCAGTTCTCTGTCCTTCTTCCCAAGCGCGACTGCGTGTCTGGTTTGTGCATGTACCAGGAGACACGCTCAACGCTCGTATCCGTTCACGTCACGAAGCCATTTGTCGTGACAGCGGCTGGAAAGGGCGTCAAGGGTCGCGTTGTTGTTGCCGGTTCCGTCAGTCCTGCGGCAGTGTCCAACGGCAAGACGGTCCGCGTGAGTGCCTACCAGCGTGGGCGTTGGATTCAGGTGGGTACCGCAACGGTGGCGAACACCGGAGCCTTCCGCGTCACCATCACTCGCGTTGTTGGCAAGTCGGTTCCGTTCAAGTTTGCGGTCACGGGCTCGTTGTGTGTCAATGGCACCTGCTCGTACACGGCTGCCACGCTGACCAAGTCATTGGCCTTCGTCTAACCGCGGATGATCGTGAGTGCGCCTTCTTGGCGGGCAAGGTCGGTAAGGCGCTCATCGCTTTGATCGGTTGGGCTGACTAAAACCACTGATCCTTGATTTACCAGAGTTGCCACCCATGCTTGGCCAATGGATGTGGCGGTCAAATCGGTGCCGCAGAACAACACTCGTTCGTGGTCTCCGCGAGCGGTGTCGGTCCAGGCAGTCACTAGATCGCTATGGGTGAATTCTCCTTGGCCGTCAACCAGAGCGAGACGATCTCTAGCAAGTGCGGGACCCGCGAAGTAGTCGCCGTGCGTTCTCACGCTGGTAGCAAAGTCGAGCGCGCCGGCGGGCAGGTCGACGTCGCACGGCAATCCGAGTGGGCGAAGCGAGAGCACCACGAGTTCATCGGCTGGAGACGATGGCAGTTGTGCTTGTGAGGTGATGACCACACTGCGTGGGGAACGCGTTTCAACATCAACCGATACGCCACACGCCCAGGCTGCTTGCAGCCAGACCACGCTTTGCCAATGCAGTGGAAGGGTGACCTGGATGGTGACACCTTCGTCGACCATTAATTCATCGGTGAGGAAGTTCGCCGTTTTGTTAATCCAGTTCGCCAGTGAGGTGGCGGACAGCTCAATGCGCTCACCGGTGTCGGTGTCGTAATAGGTGATGAGGGGTCCAGCTGGATCCACCTTCAAGCGCTGCGCGAATAGGTCCACCAGTTTCATAAGTCCCAAGCGTAGGCTCTGGTCTGTGTTGGAAGCCATAGTCCTTGTCGGTGGTGAAGGCACCCGCCTGCGTCCATTGACTCTCACCACACCCAAACCGCTTCTCCCCGTGGCTGGCGTTCCATTCCTGGCCCACCAATTTGCTCGTTTACGCGATGTGGGGGTGGGCCGCATCATCTTGGCGACCTCCTATCGAGCTGAACTGTTCGCCCAAGTCTTTGACGGTGCCACATTCGATGGCATCGAATTAGTTTTCATTACCGAAGACCACCCCATGGGGACAGGAGGAGCCATTGCTAACGCTGCGACTGGCCTGACATGTGGTCCTGATGAACCAGTGATTGTTTTCAATGGTGACGTGTTGTCCGGACATGACTTGACCGCTCAGCTCACCGTGCACGCCTCGGCCAATGCGGACGTCACCTTGCACCTAGTCGAAGTCGATGATGCGCGCAGATTCGGCTGTGTTCCTAGCGACGACAATGGGCGAGTTACGGATTTCTTGGAAAAGATGCCAGAGCCGGTGACCAATCAAGTCAACGCTGGTTGTTACATCTTCAAGCGCAAAGTCATCGCCGCGATCCCTACGGATCGGCCGGTATCAGTTGAGCGCGAGACCTTCCCTGGCTTGCTGTCCGACAACGCACATATTCAGGCCTATGTAGAAACGGCTTACTGGCTTGATCTGGGAACCCCGGCTACGTATGTCCAGGGTTCGCAGGACTTGGTCACCGGCGTCATCGCATCAAGTGCCTTACCCGCTACTGCTGGTGCGTCATTAATCTTGCATGGTGCTCAGGTAAACGCCGAGGCGCAGGTGTCCGGTGGCTCAGTGGTCGGGCATAACGCGCGCGTTGGTCGGGCTCGCGTGGCCGGATCGGTCCTCTTCGATGATGTCGTTGTTGGCGATGAGGCGTACTTGGATGAGTGTCTGATCGGCACGGGGGCAACCATTGGTTCAGGTGCGCGCTTGGTGCGAACGGTTGTCGGTGATGGCGCGGTCATTGCTGATGGCACTGAACTGCAGGATG
>CAMCVY010000032.1 GCA_945881995.1 Bifidobacterium breve
TGACAGTCTTCGCCCTGGGTGTCTTGCCCTACATCACTGCGAGCATCATCTTCCAACTCTTAACCGTGGTGATTCCCCGCCTTGAGACTCTGAAAAAAGAGGGACCTTCAGGTCAGGCCAAGATCACCCAGTACACGCGTTACCTCACCTTGGGATTGGCTGTCCTTCAATCCACCGCATTGATTTCGATTGCCCGTGAGCCCGGCCGCTTCATTGCCGGATGCAACGAGAACATCATCCCGAACCAGTCGTTGTTCATCATCATCATGATGGTGTTGACCATGACGGCCGGTACGGGTTTGGTCATGTGGATTGCTGAGCTAATTACTGACCGCGGTGTGGGTAACGGAATGTCGCTGTTGATCTTTACCTCAATCATCGCTGGCTTCCCGGGCCAAATCTTGCAGATCTACAAGACCAAGTCCTTGTTCGTGACCTTGGTGGTTGTCGTGGTGGGTATTGCGATCATCACGGGCATCATCTTTGTCGAACAGGCTCAACGTCGCATCCCCGTTCAGTACGCCAAGCGCATGGTGGGCCGCCGCATGTATGGCGGAACCTCGACCTACCTGCCGATGAAGCTGAACATGGCTGGTGTCATCCCTGTTATCTTCGCGTCATCGCTTCTTTACTTGCCGGTCTTGCTGACCCAATTGGTCGCACCGGCAGACCCGGCTAAGTTGCCACCGGGTTGGGCGCAGTGGATTCAAAACAACTTCACTCAAGGTGACCACCCGCTGTACGTGTTGGCTTACGGCGGTTTGATCATCTTCTTCACCTATTTCTATGTCGCCATCACGTTCAACCCCGTTGACATTGCTGATGACATGAAGAAGTTCGGCGGATTTATTCCTGGTATTCGCGCTGGACGCCCAACGGCTGAGTACCTGGACTACGTCATCTCCCGAATCACCTTCCCCGGTTCCCTGTACTTGGCGCTGATTGCGGTCTTACCGTTAGTGGCGTTCCAGTTCTTGGGTGTGGGACAAAACTTCATCTTTGGTGGCACCAGCATCTTGATCATCGTCGGCGTCGGTCTCGATACCGTTAAGCAGATCGAGAGCCAGTTGCAGCAACGCAACTATGAAGGGTTCTTGCGCTAGTGAGACTGGTTCTCGTAGGGCCACCTGGTGCTGGCAAGGGGACCCAGGCGCACATCGTGGCCGCACAACTGTCCATCCCGCACATCTCCACGGGCGATATCTTCCGCGCCAATGTTGCTGGTGGCACCGAGTTGGGTCTTCAGGCTCAAGAGTTCATGAATGCTGGCGAACTCGTCCCCGACTCAGTCACCAATGCGATGGTGGCGGATCGGTTGGCACAACCCGATGCTCAAACGGGCTTTCTCCTGGATGGATACCCACGCAATCGCGAGCAGGCCGTTGTCCTTGAAGGGCTCCTAGCCGAACGCGGTATTGCGTTGGATGCTGTCGTCGAACTTGACGTGGACAATGAGTCTGTCATTGCCCGCTTGCTTGATCGTGCCATCAAGGATGGCCGAGCAGATGACACCGAAGATGTGATCCGTCGTCGCCTCGACGTCTACAGCGAGCAGACTGAGCCGTTGGTGGGCTATTACCGCGAGCACGGTTTGTTGCGCAGTGTCGATGGCGTGGGTTCCATCGAAGACATCACCGCTCGCATCGTCGCTGCGCTTGCTTCTTAAGTTCCTAGATGTCCTTCCTTCAGCGCATTGACGTCAAGTCAAACGATCAGATTGCCTTGATGCGTAAAGCCGGCGCTGTCGTCGGGCAAACTCTGGAGATCCTGCGCGGAGCGGCTCAACCTGGTGTGAGTTTGGCTGAGCTGAATGCACTTGCTGAAGAAGCTATTCGGACTAGAGGTGCAACCCCATCTTTTCTTGGCTACGGCGTCCCACCATTTCCCGCGGTGATTTGTACGTCCGTCAATGACGTGGTGGTGCACGGAATTCCTACCGATCAAGTCCTACGTGACGGTGACTTGTTGTCGATTGACTGCGGCGCCATTGTTGACGGCTGGCATGGAGATGCGGCGATCACGGTTGAGGTGGGAACCGTGACTGATCAGCACCGCGAACTCTCACGCGTGTGTCGGCAATCGTTGGATGCAGGAGTTGCAGCCATGGTCGCGGGTGCAAAGCTGTCAGATATTTCGCACGCGATCGAAAGCAGCATCGTGGCTGCAGGGGAGTACGGCATCTTGCGCGAGTACACCGGGCACGGCATCGGAACCTCGATGCACATGGATCCAGCAGTTCCTAATTACGGACCCGGGGGAAAAGGCCCGAAGCTGTCGGTGGGCAATGTGCTGGCCCTTGAACCGATGATCACCCTGGGCTCCGCGCAAACTGTGGTTTTGGGCGATGACTGGTCAGTGGCTACGGCCGATAAATCCTGGGCCTCGCACTGGGAACACACCATCGCGATTACGCCTAGCGGGCCGCAGATCCTGACCCTTCCCTAGCCCGAAAGCCCTAGCCTGAAAGCACCGTGGCTGGGGCAGCCTGGAGAGCGGGTAACAGGTGTGGCCGTGGATGTTTCAGGTGGCTCTTGGGGGCGGTGCAGGCGTCAAATGTACCTTCTCGTAAGATTTGGGTTCGGTCTAACGACCAGTACGGCCATCTGTCCGCGGCTGTCTCGAAGTTCCCTTTAACTTTCGGGATGTGACGATGCGTGCTGTGAGATTAGTTCGAACGGTTCATGACCCAATGATCTAGCGTGAGGTTGTTTTCTGCGTGGCCAAAAAAGAGGGCGCCATCGAAATCGAGGGCACCATCGTGGAGTCTCTCCCGAATGCAATGTTTCGGGTGGAACTCGACAACGGTCACAAGGTACTTGCGCACATCAGCGGAAAGATGCGCCAGCACTACATCCGAATCCTGCCTCAGGACCGGGTAGTGGTGGAGCTATCTCCATACGACCTCAACCGAGGTCGCATCGTGTACCGGTACAAGTAACCCTCTAACGGAGAAGTGATGAAGGTCAATCCGAGCGTTAAAGCGATCTGCGACAAGTGCAAGGTCATTCGTCGTCATGGTCGTGTGATGGTGATTTGCGAGAACCCCCGTCACAAGCAACGCCAGGGCTAGATCTACTTCTGCGTGATGCTTCCCCACAATTTCATACTTTGAAGAAATGCCGCCCTTGCGGTAACCCGCCCCCTGAATATTCAGGACGCCACCCTTGGTCAGAGGCCGAGGACTTTCGCTTCGCGAGAGAACGGTTACTGCACACGACCTCTGGAATGACAGGAGTTCCTGCCACATGGCACGTTTACTTGGTGTCGATCTTCCTCGCGACAAGCGAGTAGAGATCGCTCTTACCTACATCTTCGGTGTGGGCCGCACGCGGTCCCAAGAAGCACTGAAGGCAACCGGTATTGATTTCAATACCCGCGTGAAAGACCTCACTGATGACGACTTGGTGAAGTTGCGCGACTACCTCGAAGGCAACTTCAAGACCGAGGGTGACCTGCGCCGTGAAATCGCCGCAGACATTCGCCGCAAGGTCGAGATTGGCTGCTACCAGGGCATCCGCCACCGTCGTGGCATGCCCGTGCGTGGACAACGCACTCACACGAATGCGCGTACCCGTAAGGGACCGCGTAAGACCGTGGCCGGCAAGAAGAAGGTCGGCAAGTAAGCCAGCCGCCGTGCGCATCCGCGCAACGGAACACTCTCGATCTACAGGAGATTTTGACAAATGCCCCCCAAGAAAGGCAGCGCCGGCGCTAAGAAAGTGCGCCGCAAGGAAAAGAAGAACGTGGCTGTGGGTCATGCTCACATCAAGTCAACGTTCAACAACACGATCGTGTCCATCACTGACCCAACCGGTGCAGTGATTGCTTGGGCCTCTGCTGGCCAAGTTGGTTTCAAGGGTTCACGTAAGTCAACCCCGTTCGCTGCGCAGATGGCTGCTGAAGCTGCTGCTCGCCGAGCAATGGAACACGGCATGAAGAAGGTCGATGTTTTTGTTAAGGGTCCCGGCTCCGGCCGCGAGACCGCCATCCGTTCCCTGCAGGCCACGGGCCTGGAGGTCGGCGCTATTCAAGATGTGACGCCCAGCCCGCACAACGGCTGCCGCCCATCTAAGCGCCGACGCGTCTGAAGCCCGAGGAGAGATAAAAAATGGCTCGTTATACCGGACCCGACTGCAAGCGTTGCCGTCGCGAAAAGACCAAGTTGTTCCTCAAGGGCTCGAAGTGTGAATCACCCAAGTGCCCCATTGAGATCCGTCCTTACCCACCCGGCCAGCACGGTCGCGGTCGCACCAAGGACTCTGAGTACCTGTTGCAGATGCGTGAGAAGCAGAAGACTGCACGGATCTACGGTGTGCTCGAAAAGCAGTTCCGTGGCTACTACGAAGAAGCCAACCGTCAAGCCGGCAAGACCGGTGAAAACTTGTTGGTCATCCTCGAATCGCGTTTGGACAACGTTGTCTACCGTGCGGGCTTTGCCAAGTCGCGCGACATGGCACGTCAACTCGTGCGTCACGGCCACATCATCGTCAACGGCAAGAAGGTCGACATCCCGTCCTTCCGCGTGAGCGAAAACGACATCATTGATGTGCGTCCGAGCTCGGTTGACTTGACCCCATTCGTTATTGCTCGGGCCGAAGCCGGCGAGCGCACCGTGCCAGCGTGGATTGAAGCCATTCCTAGCCGCATGCGCATCCTCGTCCATAACTTGCCTAAGCGCGAAATCATCGACACTCAGGTGCAAGAACAGCTGATCGTCGAGCTCTACTCCAAGTAATCCACTGGTTCGCGGTCCGATACCGCGTATCAACGCAGAAGCAGTACCCAAGGCGTCATATAGCGGATGCCCTGATCAGGAGGTAATACCTTGCTTATCGCCCAGCGCCCCACGCTGTCCGAAGAAGTGGTTGACGGTTCGCGTTCACGGTTCATCATCGAACCGCTTGAGCCTGGATTTGGCTACACCCTTGGCAACTCACTTCGTCGCACGTTGCTCTCATCGATTCCTGGTGCATCGGTCACCAGCATTCGTATCGATGGTGCCCTGCACGAGTTCCAGACTCTTGAAGGTGTCAAGGAAGATGTCACCGACATCATCTTGAACATCAAGGGATTGGTTGTCTCCAGCGACAACGACGAGCCGGTTGTTATGTACTTGCGCAAGCAAGGTCCCGGTGCTGTTACCGCTGCTGATATTGCTCCCCCTGCTGGCGTTGAAGTTCACAACCCTGAGCTTCACATCGCTACGTTGAATGGCAAGGGCAAGTTGGAAATTGAATTCACCGTCGAGCGTGGCCGTGGCTACGTTTCCTCCGTGCAGAACAAGGGCGTGGATGACGAAATCGGACGCATTCCGGTTGACTCCATCTACTCACCCGTTCTCAAAGTCACCTACAAGGTTGAGGCCACGCGTGTTGAACAGCGCACCGACTTCGACCGCCTTGTGGTCGATGTGGAAACCAAGTCGTCGATGCGCCCCGCCGATGCCGTGGCATCAGCTGGCAAGACGTTGGTTGAACTGTTCGGTCTGGCCCGTGAACTGAATGTGGATGCTGAGGGTGTCGAAATCGGCCCATCCCCACAGGACACGGTCTTTGCCGAACAGCTGACCATGCCAGTTGAAGAGATGAACCTCTCGGTTCGCTCCTACAACTGCCTCAAGCGCGAGGGCATTCACACCGTGGGTGAACTCGTGACCCGCAGTGAGGCCGAACTGGGCGACATCCGCAACTTCGGACAAAAGTCCATCGATGAAGTCAAGGCCAAGCTCATTGAGTTCGGTTTGGCGCTGAAGGATTCGCCTCCTGGATTTGATCCAGCATCGATCGTGCGTGACTACGCCGATGACGAGGACGAAGACGAAATTGCTGTTGACGTTGATCCCTTCGTCGATGCAGAACCCGAGACTGAAGAGCTGTAATCCGGTTGCGTCAACACCTCGTTGACGCCCCCTAACAAGGAGTGCAAAGAAAATGCCTACCCCCACCAAGGGTCCGCGTCTGGGCGGCGGCCCAGCTCACGAACGACTCATGCTGGCCAACCTGGCCACCGCGTTGTTCGAGCATGGCCGGATTACCACCACAGAAGCCAAGGCCAAGCGACTTCGCCCGTTGGCCGAGCGTTTGATCACGTTCGCCAAGCGTGGTGACCTGCACGCGCGTCGCCGCGTGTTGACCGTTGTCCGCGACAAGGACGTTGTTCACACCTTGTTTGCTGAAATCGGTCCGCGCTTCGAGCACCGCGAGGGTGGTTACACCCGCATCATCAAGCTTGCTCCCCGTAAGGGCGACAATGCAAAGATGGCAGTGATCGAATTGGTTGAGGCCATGACCGAACAGCAGAAGACTCTGCTCGAGGCCGAAGCCGCCACCAAGCGTGCCGCCAAGGAAAAGGCTGCTGCAGTAGCCGCTCCCGTAGTAACCGAGGAAGTCGTTGAAGAAGTAGCAGCGGATGACGTTGCTGCTGAAGAGGTTGCGACTGAAGAGGTTGCGACTGAAGAGGCTGCTACCGAAGAGGCTGCAGCTGAAGGCGACGCCACGGACAAGTGATCGACGTGTCACCAGACATCATGAATGAGCCCGCTACTTCGCAAGGAGTTGGCGGGCTTATTCGTGTGCGCTTGGATTTGGCCTATGACGGAACGGATTTCACGGGATGGGCCATTCAGCAGGGCAGCGATCTGCGCACCGTCCAAGGCGAGGTTGAAGCTGCCCTTGCGACGGTATTGCGTGTCGCTGGTCCACTGCGTTTGACCGTTGCTGGCCGAACAGATGCAGGCGTTCATGCGCGAGGACAAGTGGCGCATGTTGACCTGCCGGCTGAACTGTGGAACGGCACAACGCCGGAAGATTTATTGCGTCGCTTGAACGGCATCCTCGATGATGATGTGCTGATTCATTCAGTTGTATTAGCTGCACCTGGTTTTGATGCACGTTTTTCCCCGTTGGCGAGGATCTATCGCTATCGGCTCTGTGATGACCAGACAACGTATGACCCGCTACGACGTCACGATGTCGTCTTGGTTAAGGGTCCGCTCAATGTCGCGCACATGAACGAAGCCGCGTCATTGCTGGTGGGTCTTCGTGACTTTGCCTCGTTTTGTCGCAAGCGTGAGCGAGCCACAACTATTCGAACGTTGATTCGTTGTAGCTTTTCGCGAACCGACGATGGCTTGGTGGTGGCCACCGTGGAGGCCGATGCGTTCTGCCACTCCATGGTGCGCTCGATCGTCGGAGCCCTGCTGGATGTGGGTCAGGGCCGGCATGAGCCAGCGTGGATCACCAGGACCGCCGACGCCCTGGAGCGCACGGCCGCGATTCAGGTGGCTCCAGCCCTTGGATTGACCCTGGAGGAGATCGTTTATCCACCCGATGAGGATCTGCCGGCGCAAGCCGAGCGAACCCGTCGCCGGCGTGCCTAGGAGCCGGGGCGCCGACCCGCTGGCTGTGCCTAGAGGCGCGGAAGGTACCCTTTAACCCTTCCCCCACTGGGGCGAGTACCCGTTCAATGTGAAAGTGAAGGCAGTCCCGTGCGTACCTATAGCCCAAAGCCTGGCGATGCAGACCGTCAGTGGCTCGTCATTGATGCCGCTGATGTTGTCTTGGGTCGTCTTGCCACGCAGGCCGCAGCCTTGTTGCGCGGTAAGCACAAGCCCACCTTCGCCCCTCATGCCGACATGGGTGACTTTGTCATCATTATCAACGCCGACAAAGTGGCATTGACTGGCGCGAAGTTGCAGAACAAGAAGGCTTTCCACCACTCGGGTTTCCCCGGCGGCTTGAAGGCCACCTCGTACTCCGACTTGTTGGAAAAGGATTCACGCAAGGTCGTCGAAAAGGCGGTCAAGGGAATGCTTCCTCACACCAGGCTTGGTCGTCAGCAATTTGGCAAGCTCAAGGTCTACCCAGGCGCTGAGCACCCACACCAGGCCCAGAACCCCACCACGTTCGACATCATTCAGGTTGCGCAGTAATCACTAGCGACAACTGCACAACCGACCGAAAGGAAACTGTGGCGTGACTGATCCAGCCACCGAGAACGACTACAGCGCATACGCCGACCTCGACAGCGACGATGCTTCCGGTAGTGAAACCGTTCTTACGTCAGAAACCCCCGCGCCTAAGACTGCGCGCTCAATTATCACTGCCCCTGCCGGTGCTACCGGTCGTCGCAAGCAGGCCATCGCGCGCGTTCGCTTGGTTCCGGGCACCGGTCGTTGGGTCGTCAATGGTCGCGAACTGGCCGAATACTTTCCCAACAAGGTTCACCAGCAGTTGGTCAATGACCCGTTTACCGTTTTGGGAATCGACAACCAGTTCGACGTGATCGCCCGCATCAGTGGCGGTGGCGTTTCTGGTCAAGCTGGCGCCCTGCGGTTGGGTATTGCTCGTGCCTTGAATGAAATTGACCTTGAAGGCAACCGACCCACCTTGAAGAAGGCCGGCTTCCTCACGCGTGACCCACGTGCCAAGGAACGTAAGAAGTACGGTCTGAAGAAGGCCCGCAAGGCTCCGCAATACTCCAAGCGTTAATCGCGCGGATATCGCAAACTTCACCACTGCCTCGGACTACGCTCCGGGGCAGTGGCATTTACACAGTAAGGAGGCACACCGTGGCGCGTCTGTTTGGAACCGACGGTGTGCGTGGTCTTGCCAACGTTGATCTGACCGCTGACCTTGCCGTGCGCTTGAGTCGATCTGCGGCGGCCGTGTTGGCTAGCGGTGAGCGACCGCAAGCAATTCTTGGTCGCGATCCGCGGCCTTCCGGTGAATTCCTTGAAGCAGCAGTTGTTGCTGGTTTGGCCAGCGCGGGCCTTGATGTCATTCGCATTGGTGTTGTGCCCACTCCAGCGGTTGCGTTGCTGACCAAGCAAACAGGCGCGGCTCTGGGCGTGATGCTGTCGGCTAGCCATAACCCGATGCCCGATAACGGCATTAAGTTCTTCGGTCCGGGTGGGGACAAGCTCACCGATGAACAAGAAGATGCGATTGAAGCCGGACTAGATGTTGTTACCTCGCTCCCGGTAGGCCAAAAGATCGGCCGGGTGCGTGAAGATCTGACGGCCGCCCAAACCTATGTTGATCACTTGGTCGCAACCGTGCCCGCGCGCCTTGACGGACTGCGCGTTGTTGTCGACTGCGCTAATGGTTCCGCCTCGGCTGTCGGGCCTCAAACTCTACGTGCTCTTGGCGCGGATGTTGTCGTGTTGTCTAACCAACTCGATGGCTGGTCCATTAATGAGAACTGTGGTTCGACGCACCCAGAGGCGCTCCAAGCTGCCGTCCTTGAGCACCGGGCTGATGCTGGCATCGCACACGATGGAGATGCCGATCGTTGTTTAGCCGTTGATGCGAACGGAACATTGATCGACGGCGATCACATCATGGGAATCTTGGCTTTGGCGATGAGCAGAGCAGGAACGCTTGCTCACAACACGTTAGTGGCGACCGTGATGAGCAACATTGGCCTAAAGATTGCTCTGGACCAAGCCGGTGTCTCGATGGTGGAAACTGCGGTGGGCGATCGCTATGTTCTCCAACACATGCGCGCTGGCGGTTTCAATCTCGGTGGTGAGCAGTCAGGCCACGTCGTGATGAGTGATTTTTCCACCACAGGGGACGGGATTTTGACGGCGGCTCACCTTTTGGCGCAACTGTCAATGACCGGAAAGTCTTTGGCTGAGCTTGCTGGTGTCGTCCAATCTCTGCCACAAGTACTGATCAATGTCCCAGGGGTAGACCGCGCTGGGTTGGCCAACAATGTTGACATTGCAGCGGCCGTTGCTATGGCGGAGGACCAATTGGCAGGTTCGGGGCGGGTATTGCTGCGCCCTAGTGGAACTGAGCCCGTTATTCGGGTCATGGTGGAAGCCGCGACCGCAGACGAGGCGGAAAATATCGCGCAGCGTTTAGTCGCACACGTTTCTTCCGCCCTAGCCCTCTAGACTGAGGTTATGTGCGGGATTGTTGGATACGTCGGTTCGCTGCGTGCAGACGATGTTGTCCTCGAAGGTTTGCGTCGACTCGAATACCGTGGGTATGACTCGTCGGGAATCGCTGTAGTTACCGAAGGGACCGTGGCATCGGCGAAGCGAGCAGGCAAGCTGGTCCAACTCGAAACCGCACTTTCTGAGAGCGCACTTCCTGCTTCTGGCACTGGTATTGGTCATACCCGGTGGGCCACACATGGTGCCCCCAATGATCGCAATGCCCACCCACACCTGACACGCGAGCAATCAATTGCCGTCGTGCACAACGGCATCATCGAAAACTTCGCACGCTTACGTGCTGAGTTAGAAGATGCGGATTACGAATTCCAGTCTGAAACCGACACCGAAGTCGTCGCCCACTTGCTGGATTCGGTTTATGACCCAGCAACAGGTTTGGCTGAAGCCATGCGCGTGGTCTGTCGTCGATTAGATGGTGCGTTCACCCTGGTGGCGATTCACGCTGACGAGCCAGGCGTAGTGGTGGGGGCTCGGCGCAATTCGCCTCTCGTGGTTGGACGCGGCGAGAACGAAAACTTCCTCGGCAGTGACGTGTCTGCATTTATTGGCTATACCCGCAACGCCATCGAATTGGGCCAGGACCAAGTAGTGGAACTGCGCACTGACTCCATCACCGTGACTAACTTTGACGGAACACCGGCCCAGATCAAGGAATATGAAGTCACGTGGGATGCGGAAGCCGCGGAAAAGGGCGGCTACGACTACTTCATGCTCAAGGAGATAGCCGAGCAGCCGCAAGCTGTGGCCGACACCTTGTTGGGGCGCATTAACGACGAGGGCCTTTTGGTTCTCGACGAGATGAGACTGTCGGATGATGATCTACGCAGCGTGGACAAGATTGTCTTGATCGCTTGTGGCACTGCGTATCACGCCGGGATGATCGCCAAGTATGCGATTGAACACTGGACGCGCATCCCGTGTGAGATTGAACTTGCTAGTGAGTTTCGTTATCGCGATCCGATCCTGACCCGAGACACCTTGGTCATCGCGATTTCGCAATCGGGCGAAACAATGGACACGTTGATGGCGTTACGCCATGCCCGTGAACAAGGTGCGCGCGTATTGGCTGTGTGCAATGTCAATGGCTCGACGATTCCGCGCGAATCGGACGCCGTGGTGTACACCCATGCGGGACCTGAAATCGCTGTGGCATCAACGAAGGCGTTCTTGACCCAAGTTGTGGCAGTGCACCTTGTGGCTTTGTACCTCGCGCAGGTGCGCGGGACGAAGTGGGGCGAGGAAATCCGTCACCACGTTGAACAACTGGCTCAGATGCCCAGCAGGATTGAGGAACTGCTCACCACGATGGAGCCAGTGCGGGAAATGGCTACAGCGATGGCCGATGCCCAGACCGTCTTGTTCATTGGTCGGCACGTGGGCTATCCCGTTGCCCTTGAAGGCGCGTTAAAGGTCAAGGAATTGGCCTACATGCACGCAGAAGGCTTTGCCGCCGGCGAACTTAAGCACGGACCCATTGCCTTGCTAGAAGAAGGCATGCCGGTTGTCGCCATTGTCCCTTCCCCGCGTGGGCGCAGCACCTTGCACGACAAGGTGATTTCCAACATTCAGGAGGTTCGGGCTCGCGGTGCGCGCATGATCGTGATCGCGGAGGAAGGCGATACCGATGTCGAGCCCTACGCCGATGTCTTGATCCGCATCCCCGCGGTGCCTACGTTGATGCAACCCATTTTGGCCGTGGTCCCGTTGCAAGTTTTTGCTTGCGCGCTGGCTACTGCCAAGGGATTTGATGTGGACCAGCCACGCAACCTGGCTAAATCCGTCACCGTCGAATAGTCCTTAAGAAAAGCAAAGTTCTCTGCCTGCGTTGCGCGAAAGTCGTAGGGTAAGCACTGTGATCATCGGAATCGGGATTGATGTGGTCAGCATTGACCGCTTCGAACAGGCCCTCGAGCGCACTCCCAGCATGCGCGGTCGTTTGTTTACC
>CAMCVY010000033.1 GCA_945881995.1 Bifidobacterium breve
GTGACTCGCACGCCTACGCCCATAAAGAGTCGAACTGACAAAGCCTGCTCCTGGCATTGATTCGCAAACTCAGCAGAGCGCTCACCCAGCGGCAGCCACACGAAGTTCCCTTCCGGGTTGGCAGCGCACAGTGCACCAAGCGCTGTCACTACCCGCTCGCGCTCGAGGTTCAGCTGCGCGATGCGGGCTTGAAGTTCTCGTTGAGCAGGCGGGGCTAGCGCAGCTAAGCCGGCAGCTTGGGCCACTGATGAAATGCCAAACGGCAAAGCCACGGCTCGAAGCGCGCTGGCCACATTTTCTGAGGCAATCGCATATCCGAGCCGAATAGCGGCCAAGCCATAAGCCTTCGAAAACGTGCGCAAGATGCACAGATTAGGGAACTGCGACATCAGTTCCAGAGAATCAAACGATGCACTTTCGGACACAAATTCGGTATAGGCCTCATCGAGTACAACCAAAATCCGTGATGGCACCTTGTTGAGAAAGTCCACCAAGGCGGACCGCTCCACCGCTGTGCCCGTCGGATTATTTGGACTACACACGATGACCAATCGCGTTTGCGCCGTAATGGCAGCAAGCATTGCCTCTAGATCATGGTGATGATCACTGGTGAGCGGGACTTGAACCGCTTGTGCACCAGCAACCGCGGTGACAATCGGATACGCCTCAAACGAGGGCCAAGCGAAAACCACCTCATCGTTATCGGCACAGGTAATTTGGGCCGCATATTCCAACAACGACACCGAGCCGGTGCCTAAAGCGAGTTGATCAGGATTCACGCCCAGCGTCCGCGCAAGTTCAGCGACGAGTCGTGATGATCCAAAATCGGGATAGCGGTTAATACCCGTTGCAGCATCGCTGATGGCTGCTAGGACTCCCGGCAAGGGCGGATACGGGTTCTCGTTCGAAGCAACTTTATAGGCAACCACTCCCGCCGGGCCAGGAGGAGGAGCAGCTCCGGCTCGATAGCGCGGGACAGTATCGAGCGATGCTCGAAGTTCCGGTTCGGAGTGTGCAGGCGCCACAAACCCAAGACTAGACCTAGCCTTGGATTTATGGGTGTTCGCCGGCGATTACAGATCGTTCTTGCTGTCGTTCTGCTTGCCCTAGTGGTTTTTGCGGCTTTGGTGAGCTCACGTTTTGCGATGGTCTCCAACTCAGGCTCCATCGTTACTAATCAAGTCCAGCCTTCCGTGCGTACCGCAAGCGACATCGGCCTCAATATCCTCGATGTTGATCTCACGGCCTCTCGTTACGCGCTAACTCAAGACGTTGCTGCTCGCAATGAAAATGCTGTCGCCGACAGACTCGTGCGTTCCGGGCTGCGCTCACTGAGTGAAACTACGCAAGGCGACGAAAGGACACGTCAAGCCAGCGAAAGGCTCGCTACCTCCTACCGTGACTGGTTCACGACAGTCATTTCGCCCACGATGTCAGCGACCTCGGCCGGTCAACGAGCCAAGGCGCGCGAGGCGGCAGCATCAACGGCGGCGGCGAAGCAAACCGACGCCTTGCGAGCCAACCTCAACGCATTACAAACCGATTTATACTTGTGGCGCACGCAGGCAACCGACGACACTGCTCAATCCTTAACGATCTTGAAGTCAGCTCTAACGGTTTCCCTGATCGGAATTCTCCTTCTGGTTCTAGTTCTGCGTTGGGGACTTCGCCGCTGGGTGACCCAACCCCTCATTGATGTCGCCGCCGACCTACGCCGAGTTGCGGACGGTGACACCACTCATCAAATCGGCAGAACCGGACCTGCGGAAATTGCGCAAACGGCCCAAGATGCCGAAGACATGCGCCGGCGCCTCATCCTTGAAATTGATGAAGCCATCGCCGCACGTGAAGCCCTCGACCAACGAGGCCCGGTCGTTGCTGCATTGCGCCGAGAACTCCAAGGTCGTGTCACCGCAACCACCGCCACCATCCCTGGCCTCGAAACCGCTGGGTTAATGTTGCCAGCTGAAGGAGTCCTAGCTGGCGACTGGTTCACTACTCAGGTTCTGGCCGATGGTCGCTTAGCCATCACGCTGGTCGATGTATCTGGGCACGGGCCCCTGGCTGGTTTAGCGGCACTCAAACTCAAGTACGCCATGGCTGCTGCCCTCGATGCGGGCGGCACTCCTCGATCCGCTCTTGAGGCGGCCGCCATGACCTTGAGCGCCGAGAGTGAACGCTTTGCCACCGCTTGTGTGGTCACTATTTCCGGCGCTGGCGAAGTGGTGTGGGCCAATGCTGGACACCCTGCTCCAATGATCGTCGATCGCCGCACCGTTACCGCCCACCTTGATCCCACCGGTCCGTTACTCAGCGGACTCGGTGGCCAGTGGGCCATGAATAAGATCA
Source organism: Bifidobacterium breve (assembly GCA_945881995.1). Taxonomy (GTDB): domain Bacteria; phylum Actinomycetota; class Actinomycetes; order UBA12327; family UBA12327; genus AcAMD-2. The sequence continues at coordinate 2,350 of CAMCVY010000033.1, forward strand.
AGCTGGCTAGCGAATCCACGGTACTTTTTGTCTCGGATGGATTCACTGAGTCACAAGACAGCGATGGCGTAGAACTCAAGGATGCGTGGCCGGACGACTACATCGCGACGTTGATGGCCACGTCCGATTCACTGCGAGGTGGCATCGAGCGTCTTGCTGCCGCCGCACGAGAGCGTGCGGATCAATGGCGAGTGGACGACTTAACGATTGTTGGCGTACGCCGATCCTGACTTAAATGCGTGCCATGTCGGCGAAGCGGCTGTAGTGACCCAAGAAGGACACCGACACGTGATCGGTAGGGCCATTGCGCTGCTTGGCCACGATCAAGTCAGCCTCACCGGGACGCACTTCCTTGTCGTAAGCATCTTCGCGGTGAATCAAGATCACGACGTCAGCATCCTGTTCGATCGCACCTGATTCACGCAAGTCCGACAGCATCGGCCGCTTGTCAGCGCGCGCTTCGGAGGCACGGTTCAACTGACTGATAGCGATAACCGGAACTTCAAGCTCCTTGGCCAGCAACTTCATGGAGCGGGAGAATTCCGAGACTTCCTGCTGTCGGCTTTCCACACGCTTACCGCTGGACATCAACTGCAAGTAGTCAACAACGATGAGCTTGAGGTCATGGCGTTGCTTCAAACGTCGGCACTTGGCACGAATTTCCATCATGGACATGTTGGCCGAGTCATCAATGAACAACGGAGCGTTGTTGACCCGGCCCATGTGCTTGGCGATGTCGAGCCACTGTGGCTCGCTCAAGGTACCCGCACGCATGTTGGTCAGTGGCACGCCACTTTCGGCCGATAGCAAACGCATAGCGATTTCGTTGCGACTCATTTCCAGGGAGAAGATCACGCTGGTCATGTCGTGCTTGATACTGGCCGAGCGAGCAAAGTCCAATCCCAAAGTGGACTTACCAAAACCAGGGCGGGCCGCCACCACAATCAACTGGCCTGGATGCCAACCGTGGGTGAGCTTGTCCAGATCCACCAAGCCGGTAGGCACACCACTGAATCCGCCACCGTGGGCCTGAATCGCATCGATCTCATCGACGGTGCCCTGCAAGATTCCCGAGAGCGGGAGGTAGTCCTCGCTGGCACGACGCTCCGTCACTTCGTACACAGCGGCTTGCGCTTGGTCCACCACGTCGTCGACTTCGGTGCCATCAGCGGCATAACCCATTTGCACAATGCGGGTGCCGGCTTCAACGAGTCGGCGCAAGATCGCACGCTCACGAACAATGCGCGCGTAGTAACCAGCATTAGCAGCGGTGGGAACAGCGGAAACAAGCGTGTGTAAATACGGGGCACCACCGATGCGCGCGAGTTCGCCACTAGTGGTTAAGCGACCAGCAACAGTGACAGCGTCAGCCGGTTCACCACGCCCATAAAGGTCAAGAATTGTGTCAAAAATCGTTTCGTGAGCTGGCTTATAAAAGTCGGTACTGCGCACCACTTCGACCACGTCAGCAATCGCATCTTTGCTGAGCAACATGCCGCCCAAGACCGACTGTTCAGCAGCCACATCCTGCGGCGGAGTGCGCTCCAAACTCGGGCCTGCCAACGGCGGGACTTCGGCCAAACTCATGGATTCCCGCCTCTCAGGGGTCGCGTGCGCTCGTTCTCCAGACCATCTTCGGCCTGGTAACCGACAGTCTGTGGGCTGTTCAGGCCCAGACCAAATCTGCCTGTGGACGAACCTGTGGATAAACCGTGGATAGACCTGGGGAGAGTGTCACGGAACTGGGGAGCGCCTTGTGGAGCCTGAAATTTTTTTTCCCGCTGATCCCGCCCCAGGCTGGGCTGAGAACAGCCATTTTCTGTGGATAAAAAGTTTTTGCCGGCCCCCACGAGGTCGGGACCGGCAAAAACTAACGTACGGGAGGGACCTAGTGGGCGGCCACCGTGATGGCTTGATCCACGATCACTTCTGGGTGGAGCTTGATCGACACCGTGTGGATGCCAACGGTCTTGATTGCGGTAGCAATAGAGATGCTGCGCTTATCCAAGTCAGGGCCACCAGATTCGATAATGGCTGCGGCAACATCAGTTGTGGTTACTGACCCGAACAGGCGACCAGCATCACCTGCATTGGTGCGTAGAACAACGGTGATTCCGCCCAGTTGCGCTTTGACATCGTTAGCGTGATCGAGGTCGCGAATTTCGCGAGCTGACCGCGCACGCTTGATCTGCACGATCTGCTTTTCGCCACCGCGAGTCCAGCGCAATGCCAAGCCACGAGGAACGAGGAAGTTGCGGCCGTAACCGTCCTTGACCTCGACAACGTCGCCAGGTGCACCAAGACCAGTGACCTCTTGAGTGAGAATGAGTTTCATGTTGATGTCCTAACTCAGCGCGCTGATGAGGTGTAGGGAAGCAGAGCCATTTCGCGAGCGTTCTTAATCGCCTTGGCGAGTTGACGCTGTTGTTGCACGGTCACACCAGTGACACGGCGGGCACGGATCTTGCCGCGGTCTGAGATGAACTTGCGCAGCAAGTTGGTGTCTTTGTAGTCAATGTACTCGACCTTCGCAGCCTTGAGCGGATTGCTCTTCTTCTTCGGCTTACGCAGCGGAGCTTTATTTGAGGGCTTCATAGCAATTCTTCCTAGTGAGTGAGATTAGAAGGGGGGTTCTTCGGCGGCTGGGGCTCCCCAACCACCATCGCCGCCACCAGAGGGGGCAGGCGTGGCCCAGGGATCGTCCGCGGGAGCAGAAGCAGCGTTGCCGCCACCAAATCCACCCTCGCCGCGAGAGACGCGCGTGACCTTGGCGGTTGCAGTGCGCAACACCGGGCCAACGTCATCGACTTCGCATTCAACCGAGGTGCCCTTGGAGCCATCGCGAGCTTCGTACTGGCGCACCTTGAGGCGACCAGTAACCATGACGCGCATGCCCTTAGTCAAAGACTCTGCAACGTTCTCGGCATATTGACGCCACACACTGCAACGCAGAAAAACGGTGTCGCCGTCTTTCCATTCGTTGGATGCCTTGTCAAACGCGCGCGAAGTTGAAGCAACGGTGAAGTTGACAACTGCTAGTCCGTTTGCGGTGAACCGCAATTCGGGGTCAGCAGTGAGGTTGCCCACGACCGTGATTTGAACATCACCTTGTGCCATGGTGCTACCTACTTCGCATCCGGACGAAGAACCTTGGTACGCAGAACCGACTCGTTGAGATTGAGCTGACGGTCCAGCTCCTTCACAGCGGCTGGTTCACACGTCATGTCAATAACGGCATAGATACCGTCTGACTTCTTCTGGATCTCGTAGGCCAAACGACGACGACCCCAGATGTCAACGTTGTCGACATTGCCACCGGATTGCCGGACGACATTGAGGAACGTATCCAGTGAAGGAGCGACAGTTCGCTCTTCCAGATCGGGGTCGAGAATGACCATCATTTCGTAACGACGCATAAATTAACCCACCTCCTTTGGACTAATCGGCCACGGTCGATCCGTGGCAGGAGGGCACCTGCGTCGTAGCAGGAACCTCAAACAGTACCAATGTCCCTTGACCAGCTAGGCACACGGTCTAGTCTGGGGGCATACCGCACGCCTACAGGAGTTGAGATGTCACAGGTAACGTCAATGTCCCCCACTCAGACCAAAACACGTAGCAATGGGATCGCGTTCATTTGTCTGGTTCTAGGCGTGACTACCGTCGCGCTGGCATTGGGCGAGAGTTTTGACATCCCACCTAGCGCGCACTGGGCCGGCGTGGTTCTTGGTGCCTTGGGCTTCCTTGTTTCCATGTACGCCCAGATGACGTCCACCAACACTCGCGAGCGCTGGATCTTGATGCCCGGTTGGATCCTGTCGGGCACCTTCGCGGCGGTGAACTTCTGGTTCGCCATCAATTGAGCCACTCTCCTAGGCTGACCTCATGAGGATCGGCTCGCACGTAGACCAGCTCAACCCGGTTGCGGACGCACAAGAGCGTGGCGCGGAAGTCATTCAAATCTTTCTTGGTGATCCACAAAAGTGGACCAAACCCAGCGTCGCCTTTGACGGTGGCGCAACTGCACTGAAGGCAAGCCTTGCAGCCGCCAATGTTCAACTCTTTGTGCACTCGCCTTACATCATCAATGTCGCATCGACAAATAATCGGATACGTATTCCGTCCCGCAAGCTGTTGCAACAAACCGTTGATCTCGCCAGCGAGTGCGGCGCCAGCGGGGTGATCGTCCATGGTGGCCACGTCACCAAAGACGACGATCCTGCAGTGGGATTTGATAACTGGCGCAAGGCCTTTGAGTCAATGGATCAAAAGGTTCCTGTGCTGATTGAAAACACGGCCGGCGGTGATCGGGCCATGGCGCGCAGGCTCGAAGCCATTGACCAGCTATGGACTGCTCTGGACGGTCATGACGTCGGTTTTTGCCTGGACACCTGCCACGCCTGGGCTGGTGGCATTGAACTGGTCAACGCGGTTGACCGCATCAAGGCGATCACCGGGCGCATCGACTTGATTCATGCCAACAACTCGCGTGATGCCTTTGATTCTGGTCGCGACCGCCACGACAACTTTTCGTCCGGCACGATCGATTCCCAAGCCATCGTTGAAGTCATTAAGTCAGCAAACTGCCCCACCGTGTGTGAAACACCAGGCGGGGCAGAAGGCCATACTGCCGATATTGAGTTCTTGCGCTCACACGTGTAGCGCTTTATCCAAAGCGTCCGTGCACGTAATCAAAGGTGCGTGGGTCTGACGGCTCCTCAAACATCGCTTCGGTGGGGCCGTATTCGACAATGACGCCAGGTGTTCCCTGTTCGGCGAGGAAGAACGCACACTGTTCAGACACGCGCTGTGCTTGCTGCATGTTGTGAGTCACGATGACAATCGTGACTTCCTCAACGAGTTCACGAATGGTCTGCTCGATGCGGCGCGTCGACGTAGGGTCAAGGGCCGAGCACGGCTCGTCCATGAGCAACACCTGCGGGCGAACTGCCAATGAACGTGCGATACACAGGCGCTGCTGCTGGCCACCGGAAAGTGCACCACCGGGTTGACGCAACCGGTCCTTGGTTTCCTTCCACAGACCGGCTTTGGTCAGGCACTCTTCGACCAGCGCGTCTCTTTCATCGCGGTGGGCCTTGGTGCCGGTGAGCTTCAGGCCGGCCAGCACATTGTCATAGATGGACATCGCCGGGAACGGGTTGGGCTTTTGGAACACCATTCCGACTTGGCGACGTGCATCGGTCAAGCGACGCTCGGGCGAGTACAGGTCGTCGCCATCCAGCAGCACTTGGCCAGCAAAGCTGGCGCTAGGAATCAGTTCGTGCATACGATTCAAAGTGCGCAAGAACGTTGACTTGCCACAACCGGATGGACCAATCAGTGCGGTGACCTGGCCAGCGGGCATGGTCAAGGACACTCGGTCCAGGACCTTGTTGGTGCCAAACCAAGCAGACACTGACTGAGCAGTGAGCGTGCCTTCAGTTTTGACCGCCAAACCACCGTTGTGCTGACCAGTGGGCTGCTCAGTCACGATCGGCACAGCAGCGGTGTCAACCACACTCGGTGAAACATCCATTGTCGTCAACTTTCTGTTGGCTTACAAAACATTGGGTAGGAGACGAGTGACCTGTTCACTCATCGACAGTGTCACGAACAAGATCAACGGCAAACCCACAACCCAGGCTTGCACTTTGCCCCAACGAACAGCGGCAACCACGATGGCGATCACCACAATGGCCAGAACTTGCAGCCACAGGGCGACTGCAATCCAGGCACCTGATTCGCCACCAAAAGCGCGCTCAGCTTTAGCGAGTGAACTTTGGCTCAACACTTGCGTCGGCGTGGCCTGTACCGGTGAGGTCAAGTCCGCATCAACAAACAAGGCCTTGTTCGGCAGAAAGGGCGTTCCCGTCGCCGACACCAAGGTGAGTCGACTGGCCGGGTTACCAACCGGGGCTTGATCGCCTTGACGAATCGCTGAGACCTTGTACTGCTGCACACCTTGGCCGGTGGTGACCGAGAACTTCTGGTTGGCCTTAAGCTCATCTAGGCGGGCAAAAGGCCCGCCATAGCCAGCCTGGCGACCAACAACAACCGCGTTACCTATTTGGCCAGGCAGCACGCTGTCGCGACTGTGACCAGGGCCGCCCATCAACTGCGTTGATGTGGTTCCCTCAACAACAACTTCCTTCACTCCAATAGCCGGAATCTCTAGGAGAGCCACGGGAGTGCCTAAGGCAATGAGCGCTCCATCAGCAACTTGGCCGGTCGGGGCAGTGGCATCGGCTAACGACTCCCGAAACTGCGAATACAGGACTTGCTGGTCGCGGGTGTGTGAAATGGCCCCCATGAACGACAGTTGTGCAATCAAACTAACCAGCAAAATGGCAAGAATGACTAACGCTGCACCGGGAACGAGCAGGACATCCTTCTTCCACCCCGCAGCCAGCTTTTCCGGCGCGCTGAGTTCACTTGCTTCGCGATCACGGGTAGGAAGGGTGGTCCGCCCTACCCCGAGTTCTTGAAACAGACTCGACGACGCTTCTGATTGCACCACTGTCACATCCATTAAGCGGCCTTTTTGCGTGCCGTGGTTGAGGTGGTGCTGGTGTAGCCAGCCTTGGCTACCCGAACGGTGCAGGTCAGGTACTTGCTCTTGTCCCTAGCAACAACCTTGTAGAAGTACTTGCGAGCTGCGGTGCCACTGATCGAAACACCATTGCGCTTCCATTGGTAGGTGTAGGTCAAGCCAGCAACACTCCACGTGCCCTTGGTGGTCTTGATCGTCCGGCCCACCTTGACGGTGCCAGCGATGTAAGGCTTCGTGCGAACCGCGATGGTGCCGGCGGCGATGGTTCGTCCGGCGCTCGTCACAGGAGTGGAGCCACCAGCACCGGTTGCGGTGACTTGGCAAGAAATGCTCTTGCCATATTCCCCACCAGCAAGCAGGTAGGTGCTGGCGATAGCACCGGAAATCGCCACGTCACTGCGCTTCCATTGGTAGGCGTAACTGGTCGCATTAGTCCACGTTCCAGAAGCACAGGTAAGCCTGTAGCCCACCTTGGCCGTGCCAGTGACTGACGGGTTGACGGTTGCGGCGGGGGCAGGAAGCGCTCCGCTGGTGTAGGTCGCCGACCCCACATTGGCCAGCAGGTTTCCAGGCGTAGTCCAACGCATTGTCGTTGAGAACTCGTCATAGATGGTGGTGCCTAGGGAGTTCACACACTGCGCACGAATGTCATAGTCACCGGCGAGGTAGGTGGACTCAGCCGTCGCGTACACGAAGAAGGTATTGCTCAAACTTAGGTTCATGGGGTTTTCAGTAGAAAAGCCCGTTGTCTGTGGGGAGTACACCACTTTGCCAAGCGCCGGAAAACCAAATCCGGTAACAATGACACGTACCTTCACCGCTGGCGCCGCGCACGGAGCTGGGGTACCAACCGAAATGATCGAATCAGCATTGCCCGTTGATGGGGTGAGGGTCGCTTCGCCGATCACGGTCGCCTGCGCTGGCGTAATGACCAGCAGAGTGGAAGCAAAGAGGGCGCTTGCTAGTACAACAACAGCTCCACGTGCGGAACGCTTCATCGTTTTTCCTTCTCTAGTTGGTGATCCTGAGATAAAACTGGGTAACGTCATTTCCGTCTTCCTTTAGAAAAGTTGCTCTTGGTTTGTATGACTAAGGGAAGGGCAAGCAGAAGAGCACCTGCACCGACGAGAAGCACCACAGCAAGAGTGGGGAAACCATCACTGGTGTTTGCCCCTTCAGCAGAGGCTTGTTCACTCGCTGCCTTGGGCTCACCAACGCTTGGGGTGGTGGACGGCTCGGTTTGTGGCACTGGCACCGCGCCCTCGCCCTGGTCGCGCGAGGTGGTCTTGACTAAGGAAGCTGGCGCTGTATTGGTCGCGGTGTACCTCGCCTTTTCAATGTTCTTCAGTGAACTGCCCGGGGTGGACCACTTCATGGTCGAAACAAACTCATCAATGACTTTGGCACCCAGACGGTCGATGCACTGCGCCTTCAGCGTGTACTTGCCCACCAAGGCTGTGGAATTGCGTTGGGCATAGACCACAAAGGCATTGCTCAGCGGAAGCACCATGGGGCCTGTTGCCGAAAAGTCCGCAGTACTAGGCGAAAAGACCACTTGACCCTCAGCCGGCATTCCTTCGCCAAACAGCTCCACCTTGACCTTCGTAGCCGGATACTGGCAACCTGTTTCGGTGTATACCGTGATCAACGTTTCGGCATTGCCCTTGGTAGCGGACCACGCAATTCCGCCACGTTCACCTGCACTTGCTGACGGGGCGACCACGCTAACGAGCGCTGCCCCTGCGATTAATGCTGCGCTGATGATGCGCTTAACCTCGATCATCAGGCATCCACCAACTCAGCGGAATCATCAAGTGACACAGTGGGCTTGCGGCCGCGACGAATCACTAACGTCGTGCCAACCACGATGGCGACAAGTGCGACCAGTGCGACCAGTCCTACTGCTGACACCGCAGGAACTACCGTGCGAGCAGTGATCTCCGGCAGGTCCGGTCCAGCATCAGGATCGGTTCCAACGAAGGGATCAGCAACGACTTCGGCAGTGATGCGACCTTCCGGCCAAATGCCAGGAACCGAGGTCTCGATCACCACTTTGTCGCCTGGCAAAACTGGTCCAACATTTTGTAGCGTGACCGTTTTTTCGCCGCCAACCAGTCCATCGATTGATACGCGTTGACGAGCTGACAGCGTGACATTTCCTTCATTGGCAAAGGCATAAGAAACGCGCACGGATCCCGGCTCTAGAGGGTTCACGCTCGATTGGTAGGAGGCTGACAATTGAGTCAAAGCAGCATTTGGATTGACGGCTCCCAGGACGCGCAGCGAAACGCGAGTTCCCACGCGGCGGTCGACAACCACTGTTGGAGCGCCGGAACTCTCCTTCGTTCGCAACGACATCACGATGCCAGCAGCGAAGTCGCCTGGATTTGCGGAGTCAGGAACTCGAATCGTAAAGGGAACTTTCACAAACCCTGGCTCAACGATGGGAGATGTGGTGCGAGCAGGGATATTGACTACTTGCGGTGTAAGGCCGATCCACTTGCCAAGCTCTTGTGGTTTGTCTGCACCGGGTAACACATCAAATGCTCCGGTCGTGGATGTGAAGGCATCGGTGGAATACAGGGAGACGGATACAGGATTATCGGTGTAATTCACTAGGCCGACTTGATCGCGCACCACGGTCCCTGGCCGACCGACGAAAACAAAACCGGGACGACCATCAAGTCGTCCATCCGTTGTCGATGGACCAACACCAATCGTGCGAGTGGTGTCCTGGGATCCGTTCGCCGTGGCAAGTGCAACAGCCTGTGCAGCCTGGCTTAGCGGCGCGCCAGTCAGCATCACCACGCACAACAATCCTGCTGTGGCGAGGACCCGCTGAAGGCTGTTCTTCATGGCTCTATTTGTAGGCGAAGGCGGTAGCCGTAAAGCAACCGGAAAGTGACGAATAGGTGTCTTTTGGCGGTCAATCCTGGGGGCGCTCAGCGGCCCACCTTTGGGTGGAAATGCCTGTGGGGCAGGCCCGTCCG